>JBASTF010000373.1:0-4360 GCA_049274755.1 Rubrivivax sp.
GGGCGGCGGCACGGGCACCGGCGTGGCCGGCGGCACGCTGCAAAAGGGCGCCAGCGGCAAGTCCTCACGCTCGATCGAAGAGATCAAGCTGGTCTTCGAACGCAACAAGGGTGCGATCTACGCGCTGTACAACCGCGCGCTGCGCGACGACCCCTCGCTGCAGGGCAAGGTGGTGCTGAAGCTGTCGATCGCGCCGTCGGGCGCCGTCACCGACTGCCGCATCGAAAGCAGCGAGCTGAAGGCCGCCGAGCTGGAAGCCAAGCTGCTGGCCCGCATCCGCCAGTTCGACTTCGGCGCCAAGGATGTCGACGTGATGGTCGTCACCTGGCCGGTGGATTTCCTGCCGTCCTAGTGGTGCGAGCATGGCGCCTCCTGAAGGAGGTGTCCATGCGCAACATCCGTTTGTCGTTCGCCGGCGCCCTGCTGGCCCTGCCGCTGGCCGCATTCGCCTGGGGCGCCCAGGGCCACCGCATCACCGGCCTCGTCGCCGAAGGGCTGCTGACGGCCGATGCCCGCACCGGGCTGGTGGCACTGATGGGCAAGGTGGACCTGGCCGCCGCCTCGGTGCTGCTCGACCAGCAGAAAGAGCAGTTCGAGAAGACCATGCCGGGCTCGCGCCGCTGGCACTATGACGACAAGCCCGTCTGCGAGCCGGCAGCCAAACCCGCCAGCTACTGCAGCAACGGCAACTGCGCGTCGGCGCAGATCAAGGCGCAGTACCTGCGGCTGGTGAACGAACACGCGACGAAGGCCGAGAAGGCCTTTGCCGTCAACGCGCTGGTGCACCTGGTCGGCGACATCCACCAGCCCCTGCATGCCTCCGACCACGACGATGCCGGCGGCAACGGCATCGCGGTGGCCTTCACGCTGCCGGGCAGCAGCGCACCGCGCCGCAACAACCTGCACAGCGCCTGGGACAGCGACTTCGTGCGCGCCGCCCTCAAGAGCAGCGACGAACGCAAGATCGCGCGCGAACTGCTGCAGGCGCTGAGCTCGGAGCAGCGCAAAGCCTGGCAGCGTGGTTCGGCGCCGACCTGGATGGCCGAGTCGTACAAGCTGTCGCGCCGGCTGAGCTACGGCGGCCTGCCGGGCTTCAACCTGGCCGACAACAACTGCCCGAGCGAAGACGACGGCGAAGAGCCGGTGACGCTGTCCAAGGCCTACGTCGACGAGGCCATCGACACCGTGCCGCAACTGCTGACACAGGCCGGCGTGCGCATCGCGCTGCTGCTCAACCGCGCGTTTGCGAAGTAGGTGAGGTGGGCGAAGCCGGCGACAACCAGGCCGCGATGCAGGCCTGCGCCGGCCAGTAGCTGGCCAGGATCCACAGGTTGGCCAGCGGCAGCGGCGTCGCGAACTTGTTCACCGCCAGCAGCGTGTCGCTGGCAACAAACAGTACGCCGCCCAGCGCGAGCAAGGCGCTGCGCGGCTGCCGCGCCAACCCCAGCACCGCGGCCTGCGCCGCCATGCCGACCAGGCAGACGACATAGGCCACCACCGGCCCACGCAGCGCCATCGGCACACCGGGCCACAGCTGCGACAGGATCAGCCCGGCGACGGCGGCATAGGCCACGAAGGGCAGGCGCGTCGCCGCCAGCGGCCGGCCGCCGGGCTGGCGCGTGAACGCCACCAGATAAGCCAGATGCGCGAGCAGAAAATTCACCAGCCCCGGCAGGAAACCTTGCTGCGGCCACAGCAGCGCAATGTCGCCGGCCAGCGAGCAGACCAGGCCCAGCAGCACCCAGCGCCGCGGGGCCGGTGTGTCGTGGCCACGGCGCCAGGCCCAGGCGATGATCAGCAGCGTGGTCAGCGGCTTGAACACGAAAAACAGCCCCGGCTGGCCCAGCGGGCCCGAGGCAATGGCCAGGGCACCGGTGGCGGCAGCGGCCAGCAGCAGCGGTGCCATCTCAGGTCTCCGGCATCACCGGCGGCGCTGCGGCCGCCTTCGCCGCCATCTTGTCGCGCAGAGCTTTCAGCCGTTCGCGCGGGTCTTCGCGGTGCTGGGTCTCGTTCAGCTTCATCTCGGCGATGAAGCGGCTGGGCACACCGGCCACCGTCTCGCGGCCCTTCTTGCGCCGGCGCAGCGTGCTCACCACCAGCGTCGTGCGGGCGCGTGTGATGCCCACGTACATCAGCCGCCGTTCCTCTTCCAGGCGCTCGGGCGTCATCTCCTCGTCGCCGGCACGGAAGGGCAGCAGGCCTTCGTTGACGCCGGCCAGCACCACGTGCGGCCACTCCAGGCCCTTGGACGCGTGCAGCGTCGTCAGCGTCACCACGTCCTGCTCGTCGCCACGTTCGGCCAGGCTGATGATGACGGCAATGGTCTGCGCCACCTGCAGCACGGTCTGCGCCGGGTTGTCTTCGTCGCCGCCGCAGCGTTTGGCGATCCACTCGACGAAGTCCAGCACGTTAGCCCAGCGTGCGGCAGCCAGCTTCTCGCTGTCTTCACCGTCGTGCAGGTGCTGTTCGTAGCCGATGTCCTTCAGCCAGCCCAGCAGCAGTGCCCGTGCGTCGTCACTGCCCGACGCATGGCCGGCGCGGTGCTGCAGGTCGTTCACATAGCGGCCGAACTCGTGCAGCGCGTCGATGGCCTTGCCCTTCAGCGCCGTGGCCAGCGTCGGCGAGAACAAGGCCTCGAACAGGCTGACCTTCCATTTGCCGGCGAACTCACCCAGCGAGCCCAGCGTCTGGTGGCCGATGCCACGTTTGGGTGTGGTCACCGCACGCAGGAAGGCGGGGTCGTCGTCGGGGTTCACCAGCAGGCGCAGCCAGGCGCAGAGGTCCTTGATCTCGGCGCGGTCGAAATAGCTCTGGCCGCCCGACACCTTGTACGGAATCTGCGCCGCACGCAGCTTCTGCTCGAACACACGCGCCTGGTGGTTGGCGCGGTAGAGCACCGCGCAATGGCTCCACGGGATGCGGCCGTCCTGCGCACGCAGCGCCTGGAACCGCGCAACGGCCCGTTCGGCCTCGTGTTCCTCGCCGTCGGCTTCGGCCACCTTCACCGGGTCGCCGTCGCCGAACTCGCTCCACAGCTTCTTCTCGAAGATCTTCGGGTTCTTCGCGATCACTGCGTTGGCCGCGCGCAGGATGCTGCCGGTGGAGCGGTAGTTCTGCTCCAGCGGAATGACCTTCAGCTGCGGGTAGTCCTGCGGCAGGCGCTTCAGGTTCTCGATCGTCGCGCCGCGCCAGCCGTAGATGCTCTGGTCGTCGTCGCCGACCGCGGTGAACACACCGTGTTCGCCGACCAGGGCCTTCAGCAGCTCGTACTGCACGGCATTGGTGTCCTGGTACTCGTCGACCAGGATGTGGCGGAACTGCGCCTGCCACTTCGCGCGGGCTTCGTCGTCGCGCTGCAGCAGCTTCAGCGGCAGGCCGATGAGGTCGTCAAAGTCCACCGCCTGGTAGGCGGCCAGGCGTTCTTCGTAGCGCTGCATCACACGCGCCGCCACGGCCTCGTCGTCGTCGGCCGCTGCCGCGGCGGCCCCGGCCGAATCCAGGCCCTGGTTCTTCCACAGGCTGATGGTCCACTGCCAGCGCCGCGCCAGCGCGTTGTCGTTGCTGCCGCCGGCGTCCTTCAGCACCGACAACACATCGTCGCTGTCGAGGATGGAAAACTGCTCCTTCAGTCCCAGGCGTGTGCCGTCGCTGCGCAGCAAACGCACACCCAGCGAGTGGAAGGTGCTGACGGCCAGGTCCTTGGCGGCGCGGCCCACCAGGGCGCGTGCCCGCTCGCGCATTTCCGCCGCGGCCTTGTTCGTGAAGGTGATGGCGGCGATCTGCTTCGGCTGCAAGCCGGCCTGCAGCAGCCGCGCGATCTTGTGCACGATGACCCGCGTCTTGCCCGAGCCGGCGCCGGCCAGCACCAGGCAGGGGCTGTTCAGGTGGTGCACCGCCTGCAGCTGGGCGGGGTTGAGGGTCTCGGCCATGGCACGTCGGGAAGGCGGCGGATGATAGCGGGCCGCAGGTAGACTGCTGCCGTGCCGCCGACCCCGCTTTTCGACAGCCCGCGCATGATCGCCGACATCGGCGGCAGCTACGCGCGTTTCGCGCTGGAAACGGCGCCGGGACAGTTCGCGCACGGAGCCTCGCTGCGCTGTGCCGAACACGCCGACTTCCATGCCGCGGTCAGCGCCTACCTGGGCATGCTGCCCGACGACCTGCCGGCGCCCGTGCATGCCGGCATCGCCATCGCCAACCCGGTGGAAGGCGACCAGGTGCGCATGACGAACTACCACTGGGAGTTCAGCATCGAGCAGATGCGCGAACGCCTGAAGCTGCAGACCCTGGTGGTGGTCAACGACTTCACGGCGCTGGCGATGGCGCTGCCGCGGCTGCAGCCGCACGAACGGCGCCAGGT
>JBASTF010000374.1:0-3510 GCA_049274755.1 Rubrivivax sp.
GCCAGCGCCTGCGGGTCGGCCGGCCGGCCCTGCCGGCGCAGATAGGCCGGCGACGCGCAGAGCACACGGCGGTTGACCGCCAGCCGTGTGGCCACCAGGCTGGAGTCGTCGAGCGCGCCGATGCGCAATGCAACATCGAAACCCTCGGCCACCAGGTCGTGCACCTGGTCCGACAAGTCGATGCTGACCCGCAGCTGCGGATGCTGCTGCATGAATTTGGGCAGCAGCGGCGACACGTAGTGCCGCGCAAAGGTCGTCGAGGTCGTCAGCCGCAGCGTGCCGCTGACACCGACGCTGGACTGGCGCAGCCCGGCCATCAGCGCCTGCAGGTCGTCCACCAGCGGCCGGCCTTGTTCGGCCAGCGCCAGGCCTTCGGGCGTGGCGGCCAGGCTGCGTGTGCTGCGGTGGAACAGGCGCACACCCAGTGCCGTTTCCAGCGCCTTCAGGCGCTGGCTGGCGACGGCCACCGAGAGGTCCAGGCTGCGTGCCGCCGCACTGATGGAGCCGGCATCGAAGACACGCAGAAACAGGCTCAGGTCGTCCATCCGGCTCATGCGATTCTCAATGCATCGTTGAATCTGATTCGGAAGTCTGCTTGTTTTTGTTGTGAATACAAGAGGCTAGGCTTCGCCTCCAGTTGTTCTCGACAGGTGTTCCCCCATGGATTCGACCCCCGCCACGCCGCGGCCGCGCCCGCCGCTGGCCTTGTATGCACTCACCGTCGGTGCCTTCGGCATCGGCACCACCGAATTTGTCATCATGGGCCTGCTGCTGCAGCTGGCCGGCGACCTGCAGATCAGCCTGGCCAGCGCCGGCCTGCTGATCTCGGGCTACGCGCTCGGTGTCTTCGTCGGCGCACCGCTGCTGACGGCGGCGATGGGCCGTGTGCCACGCAAGACGGCCCTGGTGGTGCTGATGCTGATCTTCACGCTGGGCAACCTGGCCTGTGCACTGGCGCCGAACTACACGCTGCTGATGCTGGCGCGTGTGATCACCTCGCTGGCGCATGGCACCTTCTTCGGTGTCGGCGCCGTCGTCGCCACCAGCATCGTGCCGGCAGACCGCAAGGCCTCGGCGATCTCGACGATGTTCACCGGCCTGACGGTGGCCACGCTGCTGGGTGTGCCTGCCGGCGCCTGGCTGGGCCTGCACTTCGGCTGGCGCTCGACCTTCTGGGCCGTGACGCTGATCGGCCTGCTGGCCATCGCCGTCATCGTGCTGTTCGTCTCGAAGGAAGCCGCCGGCGGCGGCAGCGCGGTGTCGATGCGCGAGGAACTGCAGGTGCTGCGCCGCCGCCAGGTGCTGCTGGGCCTGCTGGCCACGGTGCTGGGCTTTGCCGGTGTGTTCGCCGTCTTCACCTACATCCAGCCGCTGCTGGTGCAGCTGAGCGGCTTCAGCGAAGCGGCGGTCTCGGCCATCCTGCTGCTGTTCGGCGCCGGCATGATCTTCGGCAACATCGTCGGCGGCCGGGTCGCCGACCGCGCGCTGCAACCCGCGCTGCTGGGTTCGCTGGCCGTGCTGGCCCTGGTGCTGCTGCTGATGGGCTTCGTGATGCAGCAGCAGGTGCTGGCCGTGTTGTTCGTCGGCCTGCTCGGCGCCGCCGGCTTCGCCACCGTGGCACCGCTGCAGCTGCGGGTGCTGCAGCAGGCCCAGGGCGCCGGCCAGAGCCTGGCCTCCAGCCTGAACATCGCCGCCTTCAACCTGGGCAACGCGCTCGGTGCCTGGCTGGGTGGCGTGGTGCTGGAGCGTGGCAGCGGTTTCGCCGCCCTGCCCTGGGCCGCCGCATTGCTGACGCTGGGCGGGCTGGCCGTGGCCGCCGCCAGCCTGCGGCTGGAACGGGGCAGTGCAGCGCAGCACGCGCGTGTGGTGGCCAGCAGCGCCTGAGACGGAAGTACGCGGCCATTGCGCCGCTGTTCCGCAGTTTCCGGCCGCGCAGGCTGTGGCCCACTGGCAGGACGATTGGCGCAGCAGTCACCGTGCGCTCGCAGTCCCACCACACGCCCGTGTTGCGAGGCAGACCCATGAGCTTCCAGAATCTGAACACCCGTGCCCGCGTCAGCCTTGGCCTGGGCGCGTTGCTGCTGGTGATGCTGGGCATCGTTGCCAGCGCCCTGCACGGCCTGTCGTCGGCCGACAACCTGTCGGCCGCCCGCGGCTGGGTCATCGGCTTCGGGCTGCTGGGCCTGGTGCTGGCGCTGCTGGTCGGCTGGTCTTTGTCGCAGGCCGTCAGCGAACCGCTGCGCGAGGCCTTGTTCATCGCCGAGACCGTGGCCTCGGGCGACCTGAGCCAGGAATTCAGCACCGAACGCGGCGGCGACTTCGGCCGCCTGCTGGCGGCGCTGGGCAGCATGGAAGACACGCTGACCGACCTGGTCACGCGCATCAAGGGCTCGACCGATTCGATCGCCGTGGCCTCGCGCCAGATCGACAGCGGCAATGCCGACCTGTCGCAGCGCACCGAACAGCAGGCCGCTTCATTGCAGGAAACAGCAGCCAGCATGGGCACGCTGAACAGCACCGTGCAGCAGACGGCCGAACGTGCACGCTCGGCCAGCACGCTGGCGCTGCAGGCCTCGCAGATCGCCGAACGCGGCGGCGCGGTGGTCGGCGAGGTGGTCGGCCAGATGGACTCGATCAGCGGCAGTTCGCGCAAGATCGTCGACATCATCGAGGTCATCGAAGGCATCGCCTTCCAGACCAACATCCTGGCGCTGAACGCGGCGGTCGAGGCCGCACGCGCCGGTGAACATGGCCGCGGTTTCGCCGTCGTCGCCAACGAGGTGCAGGGCCTGGCGCGCCGCAGCGCCGTGGCGGCCAAGGAGATCAAGCACCTGATCGGCCACTCGGTCGAACATGTCGACCAGGGCGCGGCGATGGTGGCGCGCGCCGGCAGCACGATGCAGGAGATCGTCGTCGCGGTGCGCCAGGTCAGCGGCATCCTGGGCGAGATCTCGCAGGCGCTGGCCGATCAAAGCCGGCACATCGCCGACGTCGACCGCGCGGTCGGCGAGATGGGCAGCGTCACGCAGCAGAACGCCGGGCTCGTGCAGCAGGCCGCAGGTGCCGCCGCGTCGCTGGCGGCGCAGGCCGGCGAACTGCAGAAGGTGGTCGGCGAATTCAGGCTCGAGCCCGAGGGCGCGCCGGGCTGAGCTTCGCCGCTCAGGGCGCCGGCAGCGTCGCGACGATGCGCCGGCCCTGCAACTGCCCAAGCACCGACACGCGGGCATGGCTGCCGCGTGTGGGCCAGCGCGCTTCGAGCCGGCCTTCCGGCAGCAGCAGGCTGGCGCGCGCTTCGTTGGCGACGAGGTCCCAGACCAGTTGGCCGCTGACCGGCAGGTCGGCCGTGAAACGCAGCGCATCGAGCTCGAAGGCCGTGCGATTGCCTGCCGTCGTGTAGCGGAAGCTGCCGCCACGCAGGCCCACGCCGCTGCCGTCGCCGTTCACCCACCCGCGCGCCAGCGCATCGCCGGCAGCGCCCAGGGCGGCGGCCACGGCACGCAGGTCGTTCAC
>JBASTF010000375.1:0-6414 GCA_049274755.1 Rubrivivax sp.
ATCCTCGAACGCGCCGCGGCCTCGGCCCCGGCGGCTGCGACGAGCGCGCCCGCCACCGGACTGATCCCGGGTGCCATTGCCCCGGCAGCCCCTGCTGCGCCCGCAGCCTCGGCACCGCCTGCCGCAGCCTCGTCGAACTGAGCGTCGAAGGCTGGGGAAAGCCCTTGTTTTCGGGCTAGAATCTCCGGCTGTTCGGGAGGCTGAATCCTCGATGCTTCCCGGGCAAGCCGCGCTGAAAGTTGAATCGTGCCGTCGTGGTGAAATTGGTAGACACGCTATCTTGAGGGGGTAGTGGCGAAAGCTGTGCGAGTTCGAGTCTCGCCGACGGCACCAGCGAAGAACAGACGGGTTGCACGGAGAGTTCAGTGTCCATGCAACGCCCACCGGAACAACAACACCGGTGGCCGACGACAGGCGCGCCCCGCTGCAGCGGATGCTGCAACCGGCGCGCTTTTTTGTGGCCACCCGCGACCTGACTGAACCCTGACAAGGAACACGACAAGCGATGGACCTGCAACCCTACCTGCCCGTGATCCTGTTCATCCTCGTCGGCATCGGTGTCGGTGTCGCACCCCAGGTCCTGGGTTTCATCTTCGGCCCCAACCGGCCCGACGTCGAAAAGAACAGCCCCTACGAATGCGGCTTCGAAGCCTTCGAAGACGCGCGCATGAAGTTCGACGTGCGCTACTACCTCGTGGCCATCCTGTTCATCCTGTTCGACCTGGAAATCGCTTTTCTCTTTCCCTGGGCCGTGGCCTTGCGCGACATCGGCGCGGCCGGCTTCTGGGCGATGATGTTGTTCCTCGCGATCCTCGTCGTCGGGTTTGTCTACGAATGGAAGAAGGGCGCTCTCGACTGGGAGTGAACAAGACATGGGAATCGAAGGCGTCCTCAAAGAAGGCTTCGTCACCACCTCGGTCGACAAGCTGATCAACTGGTCCAAGACCGGTTCGCTGTGGCCGATGACCTTCGGCCTGGCCTGCTGCGCCGTGGAGATGATGCACGCGGGTGCTGCGCGCTACGACATCGACCGCTTCGGCATGCTGTTCCGCCCCAGCCCGCGGCAGAGCGATCTGATGATCGTTGCCGGCACGCTGTGCAACAAGATGGCGCCGGCGCTGCGCAAGGTCTACGACCAGATGGCCGAGCCGCGCTGGGTGCTGAGCATGGGCAGCTGCGCCAACGGCGGCGGCTACTACCACTACAGCTACTCGGTGGTGCGCGGCTGCGACCGCATCGTCCCGGTCGACGTCTACGTGCCGGGCTGCCCGCCCACCGCCGAGGCGCTGCTGTACGGCATCCTGCAGCTGCAGTCCAAGATCCGCCGGGAAAACACCATTGCACGCTGAGCGCGCAATTTCACATCCCACACGATGACCCACAAGCTCGACACCCTGCAGGCGGCGCTCGAAACGTCGCTGGGCGACAAGATCAAGAAGCTCGTGCGCGAGCGCGGCGAAATCACCATCACCGTCGGTGCTGCCGACTACCCGGCCGTGGCGCAGCAGCTGCGCGACCTGCCGGCGCTGAAGTTCGAGCAGCTGATGGACTTGTGCGGCCTGGACATGTCCGGCTGGCGCGACGACGGCAGCTGGGAAGGCGCCCGGTTCTGCGTCGTTTCGCACCTGCTGTCGGTGGCGCACAACTGGCGTGTGCGGCTGAAGGTGTTCTGCCCCGACGACGAACTGCCGGCCGTGGCCTCGCTGAACGAGGTCTGGAGCGCCGCAAACTGGTTCGAGCGCGAAGCCTTCGACCTCTACGGCATCCTCTTCGAAGGCCACGTCGACCTGCGCCGCATCCTCACCGACTACGGTTTCATCGGCCACCCGATGCGCAAGGACTTCCCGACCACGGGCCATGTCGAGATGCGCTACGACGCCGAGCAGAAGCGTGTGATCTACCAGCCGGTGAGCATCGAGCCGCGCGAGATCGTGCCGCGTGTCGTGCGCGAGGACAACTACGGAGGCCTTCACTGAGATGGCCGAGATCAAGAACTACACGCTGAACTTCGGCCCGCAGCACCCGGCAGCCCACGGTGTGCTGCGCCTGGTGCTGGAGCTCGACGGCGAAGTCATCCAGCGTGCCGACCCCCACATCGGCCTGCTGCACCGCGCCACCGAGAAGCTGGCCGAGAGCAAGACCTTCATCCAGAACCTGCCCTACATGGACCGGCTGGACTACGTCTCGATGATGTGCAACGAGCACGCCTACTGCCTGGCCATCGAGAAGCTGCTCGGCATCGAGGTGCCGCAGCGTGCGCAGTACATCCGCGTGATGTTCAGCGAGATCACGCGGCTGCTGAACCACCTGATGTGGCTGGGCGCACACGGCCTCGACTGCGGTGCGATGAACATCTTCATCTACTGCTTCCGCGAGCGTGAAGACCTGTTCGACATGTACGAGGCGGTGTCCGGTGCACGCATGCACGCGGCCTACTTCCGCCCGGGCGGCGTCTACCGCGACCTGCCCGAGACGATGCCGCAGTACAAGGTGTCGCGCATCAAGAACGAGAAGGCGATCAAGGCGCTGAACGACAACCGCGGCGGCAGCCTGCTCGACTTCATCGACGACTTCACGCAGCGCTTCCCGCGCATGGTGGACGAGTACGAAACCCTGCTCACCGACAACCGCATCTGGAAGCAGCGCACCGTCGGCATCGGTATCGTCACGCCCGAACGGGCGCTGAACCTGGGCTTCAGCGGCCCGATGCTGCGTGGCAGCGGCATCGCCTGGGACCTGCGCAAGCACCAGCCCTACGACGTCTACGGCGCGATGGATTTCGACATCCCGCTGGGTGTCAACGGCGACACCTACGACCGCTACCTGGTGCGCGTCGAGGAAATGCGCCAGGCCAACCGCATCATCCAGCAGTGCGTGGCCTGGCTGCGTGCCAACCCGGGCCTGGTGATCACGGCCAACCACAAGGTGGCACCGCCCTCGCGTGTCGAGATGAAGAGCAACATGGAGGAGCTGATCCACCACTTCAAGCTCTTCACCGAAGGCATGCATGTGCCAGAAGGCGAGGCCTATGCTGCCGTCGAGCACCCGAAGGGCGAGTTCGGCATCTACCTCGTCAGCGACGGCGCGAACAAACCCTATCGGCTGAAGATCCGCCCGCCCGGCTTCGCCCACCTGGCGGCGCTGGACGAGATGGCGCGTGGCCACATGATCGCCGACGCGGTGGCGATCATCGGCACGATGGACATCGTCTTTGGCGAGATCGACCGATGACATTCAGCGAACAGACCCTGGGCCGCTTCGCGAAGGAAGTGGCCAAGTACCCGGCGGACCAGAAGCAGTCCGCCGTGATGGCCTGCCTGGCCATCGTGCAGCACGAACAAGGCCATGTCTCGGCGGAAGCCGAGACCGGCATCGCGACCTACCTCGGCATGCCGCCGATCGCGGTGCACGAGGTGACCACGTTCTACAACATGTACAACCAGCAGCCGCTGGGCAGGTTCAAGCTCAACGTCTGCACCAACCTGCCGTGCCAGCTGCGCGACGGCCAGCATGCGCTGGAGCATGTCTGCAGCCGCCTGGGCGTGGAGCCCTACGGCACCACGGCCGACGGTGTGTTCACCGTGCAGCCCAGCGAGTGCCTGGGCGCCTGCGCCGATGCACCGGTGCTGCTGTTGAACGACCGCCAGATGCTCAGCTTCATGGACAACCAGCGGCTGGACGAACTGCTCGCGACGCTGAAGGCCCAGGGGTGAAGATGCTCGACCTCTCGAAGTTCCAGGCGCGTGGTGTGGAAACCTGCTTCCACGACCGCCACATCAACCCGCAGATCTACGCCGGCCTGAACGGCAGCAACTGGCGCCTGGCCGACTATGTCGCGCGCGGCGGCTACAGTGCGCTGAAGAAGATCCTGGCCAAGGACGGCGGCGAAGGCCTGACGCCCGACCAGGTGATCGCCGAGGTCAAGCTCGGTGGCCTGCGTGGCCGCGGCGGCGCCGGTTTCCCCACCGGCCTGAAGTTGAGCTTCATGCCGCGTGCCTACCCGGGCCCGAAGTACCTGGTCTGCAACAGCGACGAAGGTGAACCGGGCACCTGCAAGGACCGCGACATCCTGGCCTACAACCCGCACATCGTCATCGAAGGCATGGCCATCGCCGCCTACGCGATGGGCATCCGCACCGGCTACAACTACATCCACGGCGAGATCTTCGAGGTCTACCAGCGTTTCGAAGAAGCACTGGAAGAAGCCCGTGCCGCCGGCCTGCTGGGCGACAACATCCTGGGCAGCAGCTTCAGCTTCCAGCTGCACGCGCACCACGGCTTCGGCGCCTACATCTGCGGCGAGGAAACGGCGCTGCTGGAATCGCTGGAAGGCAAGAAGGGCCAGCCGCGCTTCAAGCCCCCGTTCCCGGCGAGTTTCGGCCTCTACGGCAAGCCGACGACGATCAACAACACCGAGACCTTCGCTGCGGTGCCGTGGATCATCAACAACGGCGGCCAGGCCTACCTGGAGTGCGGCAAGCCGAACAACGGCGGCACCAAGATCTTCTCGGTGGTCGGCGACGTCAACAAGCCCGGCAACTTCGAGATCCCGCTGGGCACGCCGTTCAGCAAGCTGCTGGAACTGGCCGGCGGCGTGCGTTCGGGCCGCCAGCTGAAGGCGGTGATTCCGGGCGGTTCGTCGGCGCCGGTGCTGCCGGCCAAGATCATGATGGACACGACGATGGACTACGACGCCATCGCCAAGGCCGGCTCGATGCTGGGCTCGGGCGCCGTCATCGTGATGGACGATTCGCGCTGCATGGTGAAGAGCCTGCTGCGGCTGAGCTACTTCTACCAGCACGAAAGCTGCGGCCAGTGCACACCCTGCCGCGAAGGCACGGGCTGGCTGTGGCGCATGGTCGACCGCATCGAGAAGGGCAAGGGCAAGGTCGAAGACCTGGCGCTGCTGGACTCGGTGGCCGACAACATCAAGGGCCGCACGATCTGCGCACTCGGCGACGCCGCGGCGATGCCGGTGCAAGGCATGCTGAAGCATTTCCGCGACGAGTTTGTGTACCACGTCGAACACAAGACCTGTCTGGTCCCTCAATACGTCTGAGGGCCGCACGACCATGATCGAACTCGAACTCGACGGCCAGAAGGTCAGCGTCACCGAAGGCAGCATGGTGATGCATGCGGCCGAGGCCGCTGGCACCTACGTGCCGCACTTCTGCTACCACAAGAAGCTCAGCATCGCGGCCAACTGCCGCATGTGCCTGGTGGACATCGAGAAGGCGCCGAAGCCGATGCCGGCCTGCGCCACGCCGGTGACACAAGGCATGATCGTGCGCACCAAGAGCGACAAGGCGCTGAAGGCCCAGCAGGGCGTGATGGAGTTCCTGCTGATCAACCATCCGCTGGACTGCCCCATCTGCGACCAGGGCGGTGAGTGCCAGCTGCAGGACCTGGCGGTGGGCTACGGCGGTTCCTCTTCGCGCTACAACGAAGAGAAGCGCGTTGTGCTGCACAAGGACGTGGGCCCGCTGATCTCGATGGAAGAGATGAGCCGCTGCATCCACTGCACCCGCTGCGTGCGCTTCGGCCAGGAAGTGGCCGGCGTGATGGAGCTGGGCATGATCCACCGCGGCGAGCACAGCGAGATCACGACGATGGTGGGCAGCACCGTCGACAGCGAGCTCTCGGGCAACATGATCGACATCTGCCCGGTCGGCGCGCTGACCAGCAAACCCTTCCGCTACAGCGCCCGCACCTGGGAACTGAGCCGGCGCAAGAGCGTGAGCCCGCACGACAGCACCGGCGCCAACCTCATCGTGCAGGTGAAGTCCGGCAAGGTGATGCGTGTGGTGCCGCTGGAAAACGAAGCCGTCAACGAGTGCTGGATCGCCGACCGCGACCGCTTCAGCTACGAAGCCGTCAACGGCGATGCCCGGCTGACGCAGCCGATGATCAAGCAGGGCGGTCAGTGGCAGCCGGTGGACTGGAACACCGCGCTGGGCTACGTGGCCGACGGACTGAAGCGTGTGAAGGCCGAATTCGGCGTCAGCGGCATCGGCGCGCTGGGCAGCGCGCACAGCAGCGTCGAGGAACTGCACCTGCTGGCCAAGCTGGTGCGTGGCCTGGGCAGCGAGAACATCGACCACCGTGTGCGCCACGCCGACTTCGGCAACACGGCCGCCGCCGGCAAGGCGCGCTGGCTGGGCACGCCGATCGCGGCGCTGTCGTCGCTGAACGCAGCCCTGGTCGTCGGTTCCTTCCTGCGCAAGGACCATCCGCTGCTGGCGCAGCGCCTGCGCCAGGCCGCACGCCGCGGTGCGCAGCTGTTCAGCCTGAACGCGGTGCACGACGACTGGCTGCTGAACCTGGCCGGCAAGCTGACGGCCGCGCCGTCGGGCTGGGCGCAGCAGCTCGCCGACATCGCCACCGCCGTGGCCGCCGCCAAGGGTGTGGCGGCAC
>JBASTF010000376.1:0-6800 GCA_049274755.1 Rubrivivax sp.
GGCCGACGCGCTGACGCCGCCGGCGCACTCGCGCGAGATCGCCGCGGCGCTGCCGAACGCACAGCTGGAGATCGTGCCCGGCGCCGGCCATCTGCTGACGCTGGAGCAGCCCGAGCGTGTGAACCGGCTGCTGCTGGACTGGCTGGCGCGGCTGTCAGCCAACTGACAGCTTGTGTTAGGGTTCCCGTCCAAGCGCGGGCCCCAGGCCACCGCACTGATGACAACGACGTTGGCGAGGAGAAGCCCATGCTGATTGGCGTTCCGCTCGAGACGGCAGCGGGCGAGACCCGTGTTGCCGTCACACCCGAGACGGCCAAGAAACTCAAGGCCCAAGGCCATGTGGTGCGCGTGCAGTCCGGGGCCGGCATCGCCGCCAGTGCCACCGACGAAGCCTATGCCGCCGCCGGCGCCGAGATCGTCGACCGCGCCGCCGCCTTTGCGACCGAGCTGGTGCTGAAGGTGAAGAGCCCCGACGCCGACGAGTTGAGCCTGATGAAACCCGGCACGGCCCTGGTCGGCATGCTGAACCCCTTCGACCGCGACAACCTGCAGCGCCTGGCCGCGGCCGGCCTCACCAGCTTCGCGCTCGAGGCCGCGCCGCGCACGACACGGGCGCAAAGCATGGACGTGTTGAGCTCGCAGGCCAACATCGCCGGCTACAAGGCCGTGATGATGGCGGCCGACAAGTACCAGCGCCTGTTCCCGATGCTGATGACGGCGGCCGGCACGATCAAGGCCGCACGTGTGGTCATCCTCGGTGTCGGCGTCGCCGGCCTGCAGGCCATCGCCACCGCGAAGCGCCTGGGGGCCGTCATCGAGGCGTCCGACGTGCGGCCCAGCGTCAAGGAGCAGGTCGAGTCGCTGGGCGCGAAGTTCATCGACGTGCCCTACGAAACCGCCGAAGAGAAGGAAGCCGCCGAAGGTGTGGGCGGTTATGCCCGGCCGATGCCACCGAGCTGGCTGGAGCGGCAGAAGGTGGAGGTCGCCAAACGTGTGGCCGCGGCCGACATCGTGATCAGCACCGCGCTGATCCCCGGCCGCGCGGCGCCGGTGCTGATCACCGAAGAGATGGTGAAGGCGATGAAGCCGGGCTCGGTGATCGTCGACATGGCGGCCCCGGCCGGCGGCAACTGCCCGCTCACCGAAGCCGGCAAGACGGTGGTCAAACACGGTGTCAGCCTCATCGGCGAAACCAACATCCCGGCCCTGGTGGCTGCCGACAGCTCCAGCCTCTACGCACGCAACCTGCTCGACTTCCTGAAGCTGGTGCTGCCCAAGGACAGCGGCTTTGTCGTGGCCATGGACGACGACATCGTCGTTGCCTGCCTGATGACCCAGAACGGCGAAGTGAAGAGGACCTAAACGATGGACATCGTCAGCCCCACGATCACCAACCTGATCATCTTCGTGCTCGCCATCTACGTGGGCTACCACGTGGTCTGGACCGTCACGCCGGCGCTGCACACGCCGCTGATGGCGGTGACCAACGCGATCTCGGCCATCGTCATCGTCGGTGCCATGCTGGCCGCGGCGCTGACCGAAGGCGGCCTCGGCAAGACCATGGGCGTGCTGGCCGTGGCGCTGGCGGCCGTGAACGTGTTCGGCGGCTTCCTCGTGACACGGCGAATGCTGGAGATGTTCAAAAAGAAGGAGAAGAAGACGGAGGCCAAGCAATGAGCCTGAACCTCGTCACGCTGCTGTACCTGGTGGCCAGCATCTGTTTCATCCAGGCGCTGAAAGGTCTGAGCCACCCGACGACCTCGATCCGCGGCAACATCTTCGGCATGGCCGGCATGACCATCGCCGTGCTGACGACGGCGGCGCTCATCGTCAAGCTGGCCGGCTCGGCCAGCGGCATGGGCTGGGTGCTGCTGGGCCTGGTGGTCGGCGGCGGCATCGGCGCCGTGATGGCCAAACGCGTCGAGATGACGAAGATGCCCGAGTTGGTTGCGTTTTTCCACAGCATGATCGGCCTGGCTGCGGTGTTCATCGCCATCGCCGCGGCGGCCGAGCCCTGGGCCTTCGGCATCACCAGCAAGGGCGGCGCCATCCCGGGTGGCAACCGCATCGAGCTGGCCCTGGGCGCCTTCATCGGCGCCATCACCTTCACCGGCAGCGTCATCGCCTTCGGCAAGCTCAGCGGCAAGTACAAGTTCCGGCTGTTCCAGGGTGCGCCGGTGCAGTTCAAGGGCCAGCACCCGCTGAACGCCGTGCTCGGCCTGGCCTCGGCCTTCTTCATCTTCGGCTACTGGCACAGCCAGAGCCCGATGGACTTCGGGCTGGTGATCGCACTCGGCTTCCTGCTCGGTGTGCTGCTGATCATCCCCATCGGCGGCGCCGACATGCCGGTGGTGGTGAGCATGCTGAACAGCTACTCGGGTTGGGCGGCGGCCGGCATTGGCTTCAGCCTGAACAACAGCATGCTGATCATCGCGGGTTCGCTGGTGGGCAGCTCGGGCGCGATCCTGAGCTACATCATGTGCAAGGCGATGAACCGTTCGTTCTTCAACGTCATCCTCGGTGGCTTCGGTGGTGAAGCCGGCGCGGCGGCGGCGGGTGCGGCGCAGCAGCGCAACGTGAAGAGCGGCAGCGCCGACGATGCGGCCTTTGTGCTCGGCAATGCCGAAACCGTGGTCATCGTGCCGGGCTACGGCCTGGCCGTGGCGCGGGCCCAGCACGCGGTGAAGGAACTGGCGGCCAAGCTCACGGCCAAGGGCATCACCGTGAAGTACGCCATCCACCCGGTGGCCGGCCGCATGCCGGGCCACATGAACGTGCTGCTGGCCGAAGCGGAAGTGCCCTACGACCAGGTCTTCGAGATGGAAGACATCAACGGCGAGTTCGGCCAGGCCGACGTGGCCATCATCCTGGGCGCCAACGACGTCGTGAACCCCGCCGCACACGTGAAGGGCAGCCCGATCTACGGCATGCCCATCCTCGAGGCCTACAAGGCCAAGACGGTGATCGTCAACAAGCGCTCGATGGCCAGCGGCTACGCCGGGCTGGACAACGAACTGTTCTACATGGACAAGACCATGATGGTCTTCGGCGATGCCAAGAAGGTCGTCGAGGAGATGGTGAAGGCGGTCGAGTAGGCGTGCGAGGAATGCTGGCCGGCTTTTGCATGCGCCAGCAATTCTTGACGTAAAAAATTCTGGTAGCATTTTCTTTAACAAGCCAGCGTTCTTGCCGGGCTTGTTAAAGGGAGATGCCGTGGAGCTGTCGCAGCGCGCCGGGCGCTACATCCAGCAGACCACCGGCTACAAGGCCTTTGTGCCGGCGCCGCTGCCGCCCGAGCCGCCCATCGCCTACGGCGGCGAATTGCAGACCCTGCTGTCCAACGCCGACCGCGACATCGGCCGTCTCGACGCGCTGGCCGCGCTGTTGCCCAACCCCGACCTCTTCGTCGCGATGTATGTGCGCCACGAGGCCGTGCTGTCGTCGCAGATCGAAGGCACGCAGAGCACACTGGAAGACGTGCTGGCCTACGAGGCCGACGCTTTGCGCGACGACACCCCGCGCGACGTGGAAGAGGTCGTCAACTACGTGCGGGCGATGAACCATGGCCTGGCGCGGCTGCCCGAGCTGCCGCTGTCGTTGCGCCTGCTGCGCGAGATCCACGGCGAGCTGATGCGCGGCGTGCGTGGCGGCGACAAGTCGCCGGGCGAATTCCGCACCTCGCAGAACTGGATCGGCGGTCGCGGCAGCAGCCTGCGCGACGCGGTCTTCGTGCCGCCGCCGCCGCACGAGCTGATGGCGGCGCTGGGGGCGCTGGAGCTCTTCCTGCACCAGGCCCGCGGCAGCGTGCCGCTGCTGGTGCGCTGCGCGCTGGCCCATGCGCAGTTCGAGACCATCCACCCCTTCCTGGACGGCAACGGGCGTGTCGGCCGCCTGCTGGTGACGCTGATGCTGTGCGAAGACGGCGCGCTGTCGCGGCCCCTGCTGTATCTCTCGCTGTACCTGAAGGCCAGGCGCGCCGAGTACTACGACAGGCTCACCGCGATCCGCCACCAGGGCCACTGGGAGCCGTGGATCGCATTTTTCCTGCGCGGCGTCAGCAGCACCGCACGCGCGGCCACGCAGACGGCGCAGGCCATCTTCGCGCTGCGCGACGGCCACCGCGCCGCCGTGGCACGCAACGCCAAGGCGCTGGCGCTGCTGGACCACCTGATGCTGCAGCCCACGGTGTCGATCAAGCGCGTGGCGCAAACGCTGGGCTGCACGGCGCCGACGGCGACCAAGCTGGTGCGCGAACTCGAAGCCCGCGGCTGGCTGCGCGAGCTGACGGGCTACGGCCGCAACCGGCTGTGGCGCTACCAGCCCTACGTCGATCTGTTCCATGCCGATGCGCTGGATGCGGTGGCGGCAGGGCCGCAGCCGCCGGCACTGGTGACGGCCAGTGCACCGCCTGCGGCCGGCCCCTGAGCAGTTGCACGAGCCACCCATCCCACGCTTGACCGGCTGGCGCGCGCCGCGATGTTGTACAAGCTGGGGAGCGGGTTCGGGCTGGCGCAGCAGATCGACGCGACACTCGCAGGAGCTGCCCACAACGATCAGATGGCAAGGAGCTGACGATGACTTTCGGTCTTCGACGTGTTGCATTGGTGGCTGTGTTGCTCTCGGGCGCTGGGCCCGCCCTGGCCGCCCCGGCCTACCTCACCATCGGCGACGCCGCACACGGTCTGCTGCGCCAGATCGCGCCGCAGGCCGTGACACACGCCCGCCGCGACGTGGCCGTGACAGTGCCCGAGCGCCGCGGCAGCAGCCGTCTGGTGCCGGCGCTGGACGGTGTGCATGTCGTCGAGGTCGATGAAGATGTGCTGCCGCTGCTGTCGCTGGCCGTGCACGAACGGCTGCGGCGCTGCGGCGGCTTCGTGCAACACGAGTCGCTGGCCGAGGCGCTGACGGTGCTGCACCGGTTGCAGGGCGAGGTGACACCCGACGCGCTGGCCCCCAGCTACGCCATCGACGATGCGGCCCAGGTCAATGCCTTGCTGCCGCAGCTGCAGGCCAGCCAGATCCTGGCGACGATCCAGTCGCTGTCGGACTTCCAGAACCGCATGTACAACAGCTCGCACGGCGTCGCTGCGTCGAACTGGCTGTTCAACACCTGGAAGGCGCTGGCGTCAGCGCGGCCCGACGTGCGTGTGACCCAGGTGCGCCACCCGGGCTGGCCGCAGACGTCGGTGTCGCTGCTGATCCCCGGCAGCGGCGCCAACGCGGCCGAAACCGTGGTGCTGGGCGGCCACCTCGATTCGATCTCGCCGGGCTCGCCCGAGACGCTGCGGGCGCCTGGCGCCGACGACGACGCCAGCGGCGTGGCCAGCCTGACGGAAGTGATCCGCGTGCTGCTGGCCGGCAACTTCCGCCCCAGCCGCAGCGTCGAGTTCATCGCCTACGCGGCCGAGGAAGTGGGCCTGCGCGGTTCGCAGCAGATCGCCGCGAAGTACAAGCGCCAGCGCAAGCCGGTGGTCGGTGTGCTGCAGCTGGACATGACGGCCTTCCAGGGCGACCCCACCGACCTGTGGATCTTCACCGACTACACGAACACGGCGCAGAACAACTTCCTGGCCAGCCTGGCCGCGACCTACCTGCCGGCGCTGACGGTGGGCTACGACCGCTGCGGCTATGGCTGCTCCGACCACGCCTCGTGGACTGGCAAGGGTTTTGCGGCCTCGTTCCCCTTCGAGGCCAGCTTTGCGCGCAGCAACCAAGCCATCCACACGGTGAACGACACCACGGCCACCCTGGGCAACCAGGCCAGCCATGCGCTGAAGTTCAGCCAGCTTGCACTGGCCTATGTCGTGGAGCTTGCGACCGACTGAGGCGCAGCAGCATCATCAGGCCGCCGGCCAGCAGCATGGCCCAGGTGCCGGGTTCGGGCACCGGCATCGCCGAGGTGACGAAGTGGCCGTCGGTGGCAGCGCCGTTGGCTGCGGTGAAGCCGTAGTACACCGGCGCGCCGACCAGGCCCAGCGCGGCGAAGTCGACGCTGGCCTGCACCGAGAAGCTGCCCAGGTTCAGGTGCTCGATGCTGCCGCTGAGCGTGCCGCTGTTGTCGCCGTTGCCCGAGGGCGTGTAGTCGATGCTGGCGCGCCACTGGTAGTTGGGGTCGCGGATGCTGTCGCCGAGGCCGGTTTCGGTGAAGGCCAGCGGCGTGGCGCTGCCACCCGACAGCCACTGCAGGCTGGGCGACACCGGTTCGTCGTCGAAGTGGAAGGTGTCGATGGCAAAGGCCACGCTGGCCCCCGCGAGGCCGCCGTAACCCAGGTCGGAGCCGGTGCCGCCGACACCCGGTGTGTCGCTCAGCGTGAAGGTCAGGCCGTCGCCAAGCAGGCCGTTGCTGGTCGGGATGAAGAAGTTGAAGCGGAAGCTGAACGCGGTGTTGAAGTCCAGCGCCAGCGCCGTCGGCGCAAAGCCCGCCCCGGCCTGGCCGCTGCTGGCCGGCGCCGTGAGGATGAGGTTGCTGTAGGTGAAGCCGTTGCCCGGCGTGTCGTTTTGCGCCAAGGCGCTGCCGTACAGGTTCCAGGTCCTGAAGTCGGTGAAGCTGGTGGTCAGGTCCACGCCTTGCTGGGCGTGGGCGCTGCCGGCTGCCGCGGCCAGCAGCAGGGCGGTGGTGGTCAGGACTCGGTGGTGGGCTTGCATCGTCGCTCCCGGGCGTTGCGAGGTGGTGATGCAGCCAGTCTCGGCCGCCACCGTTAGGCAAACGCTAGCGATCGGCGGCCGCAGACCCCCCTGTTTCGGCGGTGGCTGCAGCGCGCAGCAAGGCCACCGCGGCGGCCGGCGTCAGCAGCTGGCCC
>JBASTF010000377.1:0-2596 GCA_049274755.1 Rubrivivax sp.
GCAGCCCTTGCACAAGCCCTGGCCGGCGCAGCGGCCGACACCGGCGCTGGCCTTGCCGGCCTGGGAAGGGCCGGTGTTCAAGCTCGGCGAAGCCCGTGGCCAGGTGGTGCTGCTGAACTTCTGGGCCAGCTGGTGCGAGCCCTGCCGCGCCGAGATGCCGTCGCTGGAACTGCTGGCCGAACGCCATGCACGCGACGGCCTCGTCGTGCAGGCCGTCAACTTCCGCGAAACCGATGCTGCGATCCGCCGCTACCTGGCGCAGTGGCCGATCAGCCTGCCCATCCTGCGCGACAGCGACGGTGCCGCGGCACGCGACTGGCAGGTGCGTGTGTTCCCCAGCACCATTGCCGTCGCGCGCAACGGCCGCGCGGCCTTCAGCGTCACCGGCGAATGCGACTGGACCGCTGCCGAGGCCAGGCGCTGGATCGCTGCCCTGCTCTGACCCCAAGGAGAGCTTCATCACGATGAACCACCACCCGCTGAAGCGCCGCACGCTGCTGCAAGCCGCCGCCGCGCTGGCAGCGCTGCCGGCAGCCTCTGCCTTCGCGCAGGAGCAGCAGCGCCGCTTCGCGCCCCAGGTCGGCGCCTGGCGCAGCTTCGAGGTCAGCACCACGGTCGAGGTGGCCGACGTGAAGGGCACGACCAGGCTCTGGCTGCCGGTGCCCGACATCAGCAGCGACTACCAGCGCTCGCAAGACCACGGCTGGAGCGGCAACGCCACGCAGGCGCGCCTGGTCAGCGACCTGGCCAGCGGCACACGCATGCTGTATGCCGAGTTTGCGCCCGGCATTGCCGCGCCGCGCATCGTGCTGACCAGCCGCGTGCAGACACGCAACCGCGCCGTCGACTGGCAGCGCCCGCAGCCGGCGAAGGAAGATGCAGCGGTGCTGCGCACGGCGCTGGCGCCGACCGAGCTGCTGCCGCTGGACGGCATCGTGCGCGAGACGGCGAAGCAGGCCACGGCCGGTGCCAGGACCGACCTCGACAAGGCACGCGCGATCTACACCTGGGTCGTCAGCAACGCGCACCGCGAACCCAGGACCCGCGGCTGCGGCACCGGCGACATCAAGACCATGCTGGAGGCCGGCAACCTGGGCGGCAAGTGCGCCGACCTCAACGCCATCTTCGTCGGCCTGTGCCGCGCCAGCGGTGTGCCGGCGCGCGACATCTACGGCCTGCGCCTGGCGCCCTCGGCCTTCGGTTACCGCGAGCTCGGTGCCGACAGCGCCGGCCTGAAGAGTGCGCAGCACTGCCGCGCCGAGGTCTTCCTGCAAGCCCACGGCTGGGTGGCGATGGACCCGGCCGACGTGCTGAAGGTGATGCGCCAGGAAACGCCGGCGTGGATCAAGGACACCCAGCACCCGGTGGCGGCGCCGGTGGCCACCGGCCTCTTCGGCAGCTGGGAAGGCAACTGGGTGGGCTGGAACACCGCGCACGATGTGCGGCTGCCCGGCAGCGCCGCGAGCAGGACGGGCGGCACGCTGCCCTTCCTGATGTACCCCAACGGCGAAAACGACAGCGGTCGTTTCGACGAGCTGGCACCCGACAGCTTCAAGTACACGATCGCCGCACGCGAGCTCAGCACTTGATCGTCGGCACCGCAGGTCACATCGACCATGGCAAGACGACGCTGGTGAGGGCCCTCACCGGCGTCGACACCGATCGCCTGCCCGAAGAGAAGTCGCGTGGCATCACGATCGAGCTGGGTTACGCCTTCCTCGATGTGCCGGGCCAGGCCGAACGCATCGGCTTCATCGACGTGCCGGGCCACGAGCGCCTGGTGCACACGATGATCTCCGGCGCCACCGGCATCGACGCCGCGCTGCTGCTGGTGGCCGCCGACGACGGTGTGATGCCGCAGACGCGGGAACACCTGGCGGTGCTGTCGCTGCTGGGCATCCGCTGCGGCGCCGCGGTGGTGACGAAGACCGACCGTGCCGATGCCGCGCGTGTGCAGCAGGTGCTGGCCGAGGTGCGGGCGCTGCTGGCCGACAGCACGCTGGCCGGCGCCCCGGTGTTGCCTGTGGCGGCGGTGCAGGGCGATGGCCTGGAAGCCCTGCGCCAGTGGCTGTTCGACACGGCGCGTGGGTTGCAGCAGCGCAGCAACGGCGGTGGTTTCCGGCTCGCGGTGGACCGCGCTTTCACGCTCAGCGGCGCCGGCACCGTGGTCACCGGCAGTGTGCATACCGGTGTGGTGGCGGTGGGCGACGAGTTGCAGCTGGTGCCCGGTGAACGCCGGCTGCGTGTGCGCAGCCTGCATGCGCAGAACCGGCCGGTGCAGCAGGCCCATGCCGGGCAGCGCTGTGCCGTGGCCCTGGCCGGTGTCGAACGCGAGGCCATCGAACGTGGCCAGTGGCTGGTGGCACCGGCGCTGGCCCTGACCAGCGAGCGCATCGACGCCGAACTGACGCTGTGGGCCGGCGAAGGCCGGCCGCTGAAGTCCGGCACGACGGTGCATGTGCACCTGGGCTCGGCAGCCACGCTGGGCACGGTGGCGGTGCTGGACCGCATGGCGCTGGCGCCCGGCGAAACCGGGCGTGTGCAGATCGTGCTGCACCACAGGCTCGCTGCCTGGCGCGGCGACCGGGTCGTGCTG
>JBASTF010000378.1:0-4133 GCA_049274755.1 Rubrivivax sp.
CTGGTGCCGCGTTTCATCGCCCTGCACCCGGACGTGAGTGTGAGCCTGAACCTCAGCGACCGTGTCGTCGACATCGTCAACGAAAGCTTCGACTGCGCCGTGCGTGTCGGCGATCTGCCGGATTCCAGCCTGGTCAGCGTGCGTCTGGCCGACAACCGCCGGCTCTGCGTGGCCGCGCCCAGTTATCTGCAGCGCGCCGGCACGCCGAAGTCACCGGCCGAGCTGGGCCGGCACGAATGCCTGACGCTGAGCTCCGACGCCAGCCAGACACGCGGCTGGGCCTTCCAGGCCGGCGGCGAGGTGACCCATCTGCGGCCCAGCGGCCGGCTGGACTGCAGCGACGGCCAGGTGCTGCACGACTGGTGTGTGCAAGGCCTGGGCATCGCCTGGCGCAGCACCTGGGAGGTGGAAACCGAGATCCGCGACGGCCGCCTCGTCGAGGTGCTGGCCGACTTCGCCGCGCCGCCCAACGGCATCTACGCGGTGATCCCGCAGCGCAAGCACCTGCCGCTGCGGGTGCGGCTGTGGATCGATTTCGTCAAGCAGAGCTACGGCGCCACGGGCTACTGGACCGGGGCCGGCGACGCCGCAGCCTGAGGGAACTCAGCTCTTCGGCGCGGCGGGAGCGCCGTCGGCCATGCACTTCTTGATGTGGCTGTTCTTGGCGGCGCCGGCCAGCTTCTTGTCGGCGGCCGACTTCTCGCAGGCCGCGCTGGCGCCGCCGCCGGCGTCCTTCTCGCACTTCTTCACGAAGCTGGTCTTGGCCGCGCCGGCCAGCTTCTTCTCGGCCGCCTTGGCTTCGCAGTCGGAGGCGAAGGCCTGGCCGGCCAGCATCGACAAGCCCAGCAGCGCAGCGATCGTGGTGATCTTCTTCATCGGGTCTCTCCTCGTGTGTGGATGGCGGATGCCGAGGGCGATTGCAGCATCCGCCGCCGTGCCCGGCAAGCCATCAACGCAAGCGGCTGTGTTTTCGCCGACCGGGTGTTGCCGGCAGGACTAAAGAATGCGCCGCGGATGCGCCAGCGCTTCGTGCGCGGCATGCAGCCGCCGCACCAGCACGCGGATGAAGGCGTTGTCGAACAGATGGCGTGTGCCAATGGACAGCTGCTGCAGCGTGTCGGGCGTGAAGCTGATGCAGGTCAAGGGGTCCGACACCAGGATGTCGGCGCTGTGCACACGCAGGTCGGGGCTGGGTGCGAGATAGGCCATCTCGCCCACCGAGTTGCCGGCGCCCAGCTGCGCCACACGGGCACCGTCGCGGTACACATCGACCTGGCCCAGCGCGATGATGTGGAAGCTGTTGCCTTCCTGGCCCTTCTTGTACAGCGCATGGCCGAAGCTGAAGCGCTGCCACTTCGCGCGGTGCACCACTTCCCAGAGTTCGACATCGCCGAAGCCGGCGAAGAACTCCAGCTTGCGCAGCAGGTTGAACCGCTCGGAATCGAGCACCCCCTGCAGCTGGCCCCGCGGCACGTCGCGGTTGGCCACCAGGGCCGACAGGCCTTGCGCAAACTCTTCCCAGCTCGTCGGGCGCTCGTCGCGGTTCTTCGCCAGCGCACGCAGGATCAACGCTTCCAGCGCCGGCGACACACCATCGCGCAGGCCTTGCAGCGGCGGCGGCGTCGCGGTGTAGATCTGGTTCATGATCGCCGCCTGCTGCACCGCGTCGAAGGGCGGGCGGCCGGCGATCAGGTGGTACAGCACGGCGGCCAGCGAATAGATGTCGGCGCGGCAGTCCAGCGTGTCGCCGTCGAGCTGCTCGGGCGACATGTAGGCCAGCGAGCCGACGCGGTAGATCTGCGTGCGGTCGGCGTCGAGATTGAAGACGCTGCCGAAGTCGGTGATCTTCACGTCGACGATGTGGTCGCCGTCCAGCGTGGCCAGCAGGTTGGCCGGCTTCACGTCGCGGTGGATCAGGCCCTGGCGGAACATGTAGTCCAGCGCCATCGCACACTTGAAGCCGACTTCGACGATCTGGTCCAGCGGCAGCAGCGCGTCGGCACGGCAGAAGCGGCGCAGCGTCGAGCCCGGCACAAACTCCATCACCAGGTAGGGCGCGTCGACATCGCTGACGGCGTCGAGGATGCGCACGACGTTGGGGTGCTGCAGCCGGCCGACCAGGGCCGCTTCGGCAGCGAAGAAGCGCTGCTGGAAATGGCTTTCGCGCGAGTCGGCCAGCACGGCGCGGCGCACACGTTTGATGGCCACCTCGACGCCGTGGAAGTCATCGCGCGCCAGGAAGACCTCGCTGGTCGCACCTTCACCCAGCTTGGCCAGCACACGGTACTTGCCGATCTGCGCCGGCAGTTCGGCACCTGGCGAGTCGGAGGTGATGTAGTCGTTGGGCGGGGACGAGGGCATGGATGGCGCCACGTGAACAACATCACGCGGCCCGCCATGGTGCCACCGCCGCCGCGCTTGGGAAGCCCCGAACTTGCAGGCGAAGACCGGCCAATCCACACCGCGGCGGCCGCGAGATGGCCAAAAGTAGAATCGCCGCCCATGATCCAAGCCAAGCAGGAGCTGCTGCAGGCCCTGGCCGCCGCGCTCGCCGAGCTGGCCCCGGGCACGACGACGGTGGCCGCGTTCGAATCGCCCAAGCAGGCCGCCCATGGCGACTTCGCCGTCACCGCGGCCATGTCCCTGGCGCGTTCGCTGAAGAAGAACCCGCGTGAACTGGCGCAGGCCCTGGTCGACGCGCTGCAGCGCCAGCCCGCCGTGCAGCGCTGGGTGCAGGCGCTGGAAATCGCCGGCCCGGGTTTCATCAACCTGCGGCTCACCGCCGCGGCCAAGCAGGCCGTGGTGGCCGAGGTGCTGGCGGCCGGCGAAAGCTTCGGCCGCCAGCCGGCCAGCGGCCAGCGTGTGATGGTGGAGTTCGTTTCCGCCAACCCCACAGGCCCGCTGCATGTGGGCCATGGCCGCAATGCCGCGCTGGGTGATGCCTTGAGCCACCTGCTCGAAACCCAGGGTTTCGAGGTGCTGCGCGAGTTCTATTACAACGACGCCGGCGTGCAGATCCAGACCCTGGCCACCAGCACGCAGGCACGGCTCAAGGGCCTGAAGCCCGGCGACGCCGGCTGGCCCGAGGCGGCCTACAACGGCGACTACATCGCCGACATCGCTGCCGACTTCGCCGCGAAGAAGACGGTGCATGCCGACGACCGCGCCTTCACCGCCAGCGGCGACCCGGAGGACTTCGACGGCATCGCCAAGTTCGCCGTCGCCTACCTGCGCCACGAGCAGGACCTGGACCTGCAGGCCTTCGGCGTGCACTTCGACCACTTCTATCTCGAGAGCAGCCTGTACACCGACGGCCGCGTCGACGACACCGTGCAGCGCCTGGTGGCCGCCGGCAAGACCTACGAGAAGGACGGCGCGCTGTGGCTGCAGACCACGGACTACGGCGACGACAAGGACCGCGTGATGCGCAAGTCCGACGGCAGCTACACCTACTTCGTGCCTGACGTCGCCTACCACGTGGCCAAGTTCGAGCGTGGCTACGGCAAGGTCATCAACGTGCAGGGCACCGACCACCACGGCACCGTGGCCCGGGTGCGCGCCGGCCTGCAGGCCGTGGGCCTGGGCATCCCGGCGGGTTTCCCCGACTACGTGCTGTACAAGATGATCACCGTGATGCGCGGCGGCCAGGAGGTGAAGATCTCCAAGCGCGCCGGCAGCTACGTGACGCTGCGCGACCTGATCGAGTGGACCAGCCGCGACGCGGTGCGCTTTTTCCTCATCAGCCGCAAGAGCGACGCCGAGTTCAGCTTCGACATCGACCTGGCGCTGAAGCACAACGACGAGAACCCGGTGTTCTACGTGCAGTACGCGCATGCGCGCATCTGCTCGGTGCTGGCGGCCTACACCGGCACCCGCGACTTCGCCGGCGCCGACCTGGCGCTGCTGACGGCACCCACCGAAGCCGCGCTGATGCTGCAACTGGCCGCCTACCCCGGCATGCTGGAACGTGCCGCGGCCGACCTGGCGCCGCACGACCTGACCTTCTACCTGCGTGAACTGGCCGCTGCGTTCCACAGCTACTACGCGGCCGAACGTTTCCTCGTCGGCGACGCCGCGCTGGCGCGCGCGCGCATGGCGCTGCTGGCGGCCACCGCCCAGGTGCTGCGCAACGC
>JBASTF010000379.1:0-6567 GCA_049274755.1 Rubrivivax sp.
CCACGCGGGCGTGCCGCGCCTGGGCGGCCTCCAGGGCGGCCTGTGCCGCCGTCTTCGCGCGCTCGGCCGCCGACACACGATCGTCGGCGCCGTCGAGTTTTCGGCGCACCGCGTCGAGGCGCTGATCCTCCGCGTCGAGCCCGGCCAGTTCCTGACGCTGGGTTGCCAGTCCCGCTTTCAGCAGGCGGACGATTTCTGCGGCCTTCTGGCCCAGTTCCTGGATCTCCTCCTGCCCGAGCAGGTCGGCCAGCAGCGTCTTGATTTCAGCGTTGCGATAGGTGCTGAGCTGCCGTTTGCCTTGTGCGGCGAACACCGAGGTGAAGAACGTCTCGGCACTGCCGCAGAGGCTCTCGACGCAGCGCGTGTACGTCTCCACCCGGCCGTCGGACTGCATACCGTCATCGAGTTGCACCGGCCGCCAGCATCCGGCATCGTCGAGCGTGTGCAGGAACGCCTCGGTGCGGCGGCGGCCGTTGAGGCGGATGACGATCTGCGACCGATAGCATCGGCCCTCGTGCGCCCAGGTCAGGTCCTTCACGCTCTCGGGCAGGTAGACGTGGTCGTAGTAGGAGAAGCCGCCCGCACCGGCCAACGCGACCCGGCTTGGCAGTCCCATGAAGGGCGTGAGGCAGTCCATGATCGTCGACTTGCCGCTGCCGTTGGCGCCGACGATGGCGATCAGGTTGGCGCCGTCCGCCAGGCGCTCGAGGTCGAGGGTGATTTCGTCGCGGCCCAGGCCGTCGCGGATGCCGCGGAAGCCTTTGAGGGTGAGTCGGAGCGGCTGCATGGGATGCCTCGGAGTTGATCTCCGATCAGGCTCTCATGGCCGACGGCGCCTTCAACGGTTGTCAGGGACGACCGTTCACGAGCTTTGCCGCAGGTGGCGATGCTCCGCGACGTTCCTTGTTCAAGTCCCGCTGAGCTCAGCCGGCGCAGCACGACAGTTGCTTCACGTCCTTGGTGAAGGTCTGCGCCGCGAGCTTCAGGGCTTCGACCATCGTCAGGTACGGGAACAACTGGTTGGCGAGGTCGTGCACGCTCATGCCGGCACGGATGGCAATGGCGGCGGTCTGGATGACCTCGCCGGCTTCGGCGGCGACCGCCTGCACGCCCAGCAGCCGGCCGGTGCCCGCTTCGGCCACGAGCTTGATGAAGCCGCGCGTGTCGAAGTTGACCAGCGCGCGCGGCACGTTGTCGAGCGTCAACGTGCGGCTGTCGGTCTCGATCCGCCCCTGGTGCGCTTCGGCCTCGCTGAGACCAACCGTCGCGATCTGCGGATCGGTGAACACGACAGCCGGCATCGCGCGCAGGTCCAGTGCTGCATTGCCGCCAGCCATGTTGATCGCCGCCCGCGTGCCTGCGGCGGCCGCGACGTACACGAACTGGGGCTGATCGGTGCAGTCGCCTGCGGCATAGATGTTCGGTGCGCTCGTGCGCATGTGGCCGTCGACCACGATGGCGCCCCGACCGTCCACCTTCACGCCGGCGCCTTCGAGGTTGAGCGCGCCCGTGTTCGGCGTGCGTCCCGTGGCCACCAGCAGCCGGTCGGCGCGCAGTACCCCGTGGTTCGTCATCACCACGAATTCGCCGCCAGCATGAGCGACGCGGCTGGCTTGCGTCTGCTCGAGCACCTCGATGCCTTCCTCGCGGAACGCGGCGGTGAGTACCTCGCCGATGGCTGGGTCCTCGCGGAAGAACAGCTTGTTGCGCGCGAGGATCGTGACCTGGCTGCCCAGGCGCGCGAAGGCCTGAGCGAGTTCCACTGCGACGACGGACGAACCGATCACAACCAGCCGCGGCGACGTCTCGCTGCTGGCCAGCGCCTCGGTCGAGGTCCAGAACGGCGTGTCTGCGAGGCCAGGGATCGCCGGCACCGCCGCGCTGGCACCGGTAGCCACCAGACAGCGGTCGAACGGCACGACCCGCTCGCCGCCGTCGCGTAGGGTCACCGTCAACGAGTGGGCATCCGTGAAGCGCGCCGTGCCGTGCACGACCGTGATGGCCGGTGTGCCCTGCAGGATGCTCTCGTACTTACCGTGGCGCAGTTCGTCCACCCGCGCCTGCTGCTGCGCGAGCAGCCGGTCGCGCAGGATGATCGGCTCGGCAGCGGAGACGCCAGCGTCGAACGGGCTGCGTCGCCGCAGGTGCGCGACGTGCGCGGCGCGGATCAAGATCTTGGACGGCACGCAGCCGACGTTGACGCAGGTGCCGCCGATCGTGCCGCGTTCGATGAGCGTGACCCGCGAACCGCGTTCGACCGCCTTGAGCGCCGCGGCCATTGCGGCGCCGCCGCTGCCGATGACGGCAACGTGCGACGCATCGCCGCCGCTGCGCTCCTTCTGGCCACTGCCAAGCCAACTGCGTGCCCTATCGAGGAATCCGTCGCGCGACGGACCGGAGGCAGCCTCGGGCACGCGAGCGCGATATCCGGCGGCGGCCACGGCCGACACGAGCTCCGCCACGGGTGTGTCAGTCGCAAGGGTGAGGCGCGCCGTTCCGTTGGGGTAGGACACTTGCGCCGAACGCACACCAGGCACCTTCTCCAGGGCCTGGCGAACGTGCGCGGCGCACGACTCGCAGGTCATGCCGCTGATCGCGAGTTCGGTCATCGGAATGCCTTTCTGGTGGAGTCGCAGCGTGAAGGCTTCAGGCGTGCTTGGGCGGGACTGCGCAGCCATCCGGACCGCAGCGCCGGTTCGCCGGCGAGACGAAGTCCCACACCGACACCGCGACCATCGTCGCGAGGCCCACGTAGAGAAGCTTCTCGGCCACGGTGAAGCTGGCGACCAGCACGATGGCGGGGCCGACCATGCCCAGCACGCTGCGGTGCCACTGGCGGTGGTTGAACCAGCCCAGCGCGTTGGCCAGCAGCGCCAGCGCCGCGAACAGCGGCAGCAGCACGGTGACGAACACGGCCTCGAACTGGCTCAAGAAGCCGAGCCCGAGTGCTGCGCCAAGGCTGGCCAGGGCCGGGAAGCAAGCCCCGCAACCCATCGCCGAGACGATGCTGCCCAAGCGCTCCGGCCTTGTCCGCGACCCGCGTCATGACGCTCATATTGTCCTCCTCGATCGCTGCGGCTTCAGCGCTTGACGGTGGACGGATAGCCCGCGTTCTCGGTCGCCGCGGTCAGCTTCTGCACGTTGGCCTTGGCATCGTCGAAGGTCACGATGGCCTGGCGCTTCTCGTAGCTCACGTCGACCTTGCTCACGCCGTCGACCTTCGAGATCGCCTTCTTCACCGTGATCGGACACGCCGCGCAGGTCATGCCCGGCACGTCCAGCGTCACGGTCTGCGGCGCTGCCTGGACACCGGCCGCGCCGGACATGGCGAGGGCCGCGATCAAGATCAGCTTCTTCATGGAGCACTCCTGGTCAGTAGAACAGCGGAAGGACATAGGGGAAGGCCAGCGCGATCAGCACCAGCACGGCCACGAACCAGAAGACGGCCTTGTAGGTGGACCGCACCTGGGGGATCGCGCACACCTCGCCCGGCTTGCACTGCTGCACCGGTCGATAGATGCGACGCCACGCGAAATACATGGCGACAAGCGCAGCGCCGATGAAGAACGGGCGATAGGGCTCCAGCGCCGTTAGGTTGCCGATCCACGCGCCGCTGAAGCCCAGGGCCACCAGCACGAGCGGGCCCAGGCAGCAGGTTGACGCGAGGAACGCGGCCAGTCCGCCGGCGAAGAGCGCACCACGCCCGGTCTGCGATTCCGTCATGCACTTTCCTCGGTGTGTCGGGGACACGATGGCGTAAGCTTATTTCCGTACTCATGTACGGAGTCAAGCGGGATGGACAGCGATCAGCAGGGACTGACGATCGGGGCCGTCGCCAAGGCGGCCGGGGTCAACGTGGAGACCGTGCGCTTCTACCAGCGCCGCGCGCTGCTACCCGAGCCGGACAAGCCCTACGGCCGCATTCGGCGCTATGAGGCGAAGGACGTGGCGCGGGTGCGGTTCGTGAAGGCCGCACAGCGCCTTGGCTTCAGCCTCGACGAGGTTGCGGGCTTGCTGAAACTGGACGACGGCACGCACTGTGACGAGGCGAGACAGCTCGCCGAAGCAAAGCTCGGCGATGTGCGCAAGAAGCTGAAAGACCTGCGCCGGATCGAGTCGGCGCTGGCCGTCCTCGTCCGCGACTGCTGCTCGATGCGGGGCAAGTTGTCGTGCCCGTTGATAACCACCCTGCAGAGGCAGTGAAACAAGTGAAACGCCGCGTGTTGGACGATTGTTGACGCAGCGAATTCAACATAAGGGGTGCATGTTGTCCATCACCGTGGTCTTGCCGCGGCCGTTGGCACCGGCGATGGCGATCAGCTGAGCGCCGTCGGCGAGGCGCTCGAAGTCCAGCGTCAGCGTGTCGCGGCCCAGGCCGTCGCGGATGCCGCGGAAGCCTTTGAGAGTGAGGGTCAGTGGTTGCATGGCGTGCCCATGTGAGACTTGGTCGAGACAGTCTCTCGTGGCTCTTTGCCAGGTCAAGCCCGTCGGAGCGAGGGGCGGGGTCGGCCGCACTACCCTATGTCAGCGGGGGCGCTTGCGCTCCTTCGTTGATACAACACCCCAGGCCTTCGACAAAGACTTGACCGTGGCGGATGCGCCATGGAGGGACAACGCCGCCAATAACTCGGCTGCCGTGTACGGTGGATTCTTGAGGTCTGCAAGCGTGCGGGTCAACGCGCGCTGCACGCGTTCGGGATCGGCCGCGTGCAGCGCGTCGATGAAGGCGCCGGGCGCCAGTGTCACCACGCCATGAATCGCCAGCGCGCCGGGCGGCAGGTCTTCGAGATTGGCCGTCACCAGGAATACCTTGTCGGCGCCAGCCTCGGCGAATCGCGCCAGCGTCAGCGCCGCCGATGCGACATGGACGTCCTTCTTGTCGACCGCGGTCGGTACCCTTGCGATGGCAGCGGGGTCCATGTGGCCGAAGATCTCGTGTCGCATGCGGGCGGCGGCGCGAAAGGCGCCCAGCCTGCGCGCTGCGTCGCCGGATGTTGCCGCCCCGGTCACGGCTTGGAAGTTCCGCAGGAATTCGTCTTCGATCTCGGCGGTCCAGTGCGGCAGGTACAGGTCTTCGAGCGCCAGGTCGAAGAGAACGTCCGACAGCCTCGGCGGCAGCAGCGCACAGGCATCGAGCACCGCGAGGGAGAAGCCCCCTGGCGACAGCGGATGGTCAGCCCCGTGTGCGGGCAGGCTCGCGCCGCGCGGCCTTCATGACGACGGTCTCATCGACGCCGTAGATGCCCGCAGCCTTGCCCGCCTCTCGATAGTCCTTGTCTGCGGAGGGCTCGCGTGAAGCAAGCCAGGCTTCGACAGAGGCCAGAGACACCTTGCGGTGGCCACCCGAGGTCTTGGTTGCGCCGGCCAGCTTGCCGCTGTCGATCAGCATGGCGACATAGGGGCGAGAACAGGCCATGATTTCGGCGGCCTCGACCGTCGAGAGCATGCGGTCGACACCGGCTGGGGCGCGCGCACCCATCAGGCTGTCGGCCACGCTGGCCAAATGCAGTTGGGCGGACAAGCGCGCATTGCGCGAAGCCTCGTCGGCGCCGTCCAACGTTTCATGCAACGCCCGAAGAATGGCGCGGGAATCTATGGCGGTCCTGCGGGCCAGCCGTGAGGCCAGGCCGCTGGCCAGTTGGCCGAGCGGGTCAGTTTTCAGGGAGGTCTGGGACTTGGGCATGAGGATGCTCCGGGCGAAGCCGTACTTTCGTTATTGGAACACGAAAACGAAAAATACGCATCGGCGGAAGTAGCGCACCCGTGTCGCCAAGCAAAGTCTCGCTGACCAGCGCTGGGCGGCTGCTGGAGGGATGTCAGCTGGCAGTCGAAACGACCAGCGACTCCGCAGTCGGCACGTTCAACTCGCCCCGCAACACCCGCTCGGCGATGGCCTCCCCCGTCTCCGCTTCCAGTTGCGCCAGGCACGCCAGCAAGGGCCCCGGCTTCGCCTCGGTCACCTGTGCCCACTGCCGTACCTTGTCGGCCAGACTGGCCGCCCGCGAGATGCCGGCTGCGCGGGTGCGCACAACGGGCACGATGTGGCCCTCCAGCTTGACCTCGGCCGCACATCCGAGTTCGCGCTCGATCAGCGCGCGGTCCACTTCGTGCCGGTCCTCGTCCGCCACCGTCCATCGCACACGAACATGCGCGCCCGCGACGCCTTGCTGCGCAACGGCTGTGCGCAATGCGTCGAGGTCCGGCTTGCCTTCGAACACGATGTCGACCGTCCGCCGCGCAGGCGTGACCACCCGGTCAAAGCGCGCCCCGTCGGCATCGACCTCCCACATCAGGAAGCCCTTCTCACCTTCCTCGCCGTAGTGAAAGCGCCCGATGGACCCGGCGTAGGCCACGCACTGCTGCCCCGCCCGTCCAGCGCGCTGCCACGCCTGGTGGCGGTGGATATGCCCGAGCATGAACGCCTGGGCCTCGGCCGCGAACAGTGCCCCGGTGGTGAACTCGTGGTCGAAGCCGGCCATTGGTACGCCGTGCTCGCTGAGGCAGCCGAACACCGTGCCATGCGACACGCCGATGGTCGGCACGCCCTGCTTGCGCGCGGCGCGGTGC
>JBASTF010000380.1:0-2822 GCA_049274755.1 Rubrivivax sp.
GGCCACGGCGTCGCGGTGGCGGGCGACGTCGCCGACGGCCCAGTCCCAGACCACGAAGTCGGCCGTTGCGCCGGCGCCCAGGTGGCCGATCTCGCCGTCCAGCCCCAGCGACTGCGCAGCGCCCAGCGTCGCGGCATGCAGGGCCGTCCAGGCCGACAGCCGGGTGCCGCGCAGCATCTGCACCTTGTAGCCCTCGGCCAGCGTGCGTGTCATGCTCAGCGAGGTGCCGCCGCCGACGTCGCTGGCCAGCGTCACGCGGTGGCCGGTGTCGATGGCGGCCTGCCAGTCGAACAGGCCGCTGCCGAGGAACAGGTTGCTGGTCGGACAGAAGGCGATCTGCGCGCCGGTGTCGGCGAGCAGCTGGCGGTCGTGGGTGTCCAGCCAGATGCCGTGGGCCAGCACCGCACGTTCGTTCAGCAGGCCGTGGCGGTGGTAGACGTCAAGGTAGCTGCGTGCATCGGGGAACAGCTCGGCGATCCACTGCACCTCGGCGGTGTTTTCGGCCACATGGGTCTGCATGTAGACGCCGGGATGGCGTTGCACCAGCTCACCGGCCATCGCCAGCTGGGCGTCGGTGCTGGTGGCGGCGAAGCGCACCGTCACCGCGTAGCTGTTGCGGCCCTGGCCATGCCAGCGGCGGATGAGGTCTTCGCAGTCGGCACGTGCGCCGTCCACGTCGTCGCACAGGCCGTCGGGTGCGTGGCGGTCCATCAGCACCTTGCCGGCGACGATGCGCATGCCACGTTGCGACGCGGCTTCGAACAAGGCCTCGGCCGACACCTTGTGCACCGTCGGGAAGATCACTGCCGTTGTCGTGCCATGGGCCAGCAGCGCGTCAAGGAAGAGCGCGGCACCGGCGCTGGCCACGGCAGGGTCGGCAAAACGGCGTTCGGCCGGGAAGGTGTAGGTGTCCAGCCAGTCCAGCAGGTTGGCGCCGTAGCTGGCGATGACGTCCAGCTGCGGGCAGTGCACATGGGTGTCGACAAAACCTGGCAGCAGCAGCCGGCCGCGGTGTGTTTCGATGCGCTGCCAGTCTTCGCCCGGCGGTGCATCACCCGGCAGCGCGCCGGCGATGTGCGCGCCATCGACCAGCAGCCAGTGCTCGGGCCGCCAGCGCACGTTGTGGGCGGCCGTGTTGCCCCAGGCCGGGGTGGCGCTGAAGTCCAGCAGGTCGGCCAGGATCGCCTGCTTCATGCCGCGGCTCCGCTGCGCCGGGGCAAGGCCTTGGCGTCGAGCTGGCGCGCCACGTCGCGCACCTGCTCGCGGAACCAGCGCATCGCCGGCGCGGCATGGGTCAGGTCGTGCCAGAGCTGGTAATACGTCAGTGCCGGAAAGGCCACCGGGCAGCGCACGATCTTCACGCCCAGCGCGTCGACATAACGGCTGCAGAACAAGCGGCCGGTGGTCAGCACCAGCAGGCTGTCGGCCACCATCATCGGAATCAGGCTGAAGTGCGAGGCGCGCACCACGATGTTGCGCTGCGCGCCCTGGGCCGCCAGGTGTTCGTCGATGACACCGAGTGCACCCGGGTGCATCGGCATCGGCGCCACGTGTTCGCAGGCCAGGTACTTCTCCACCGTCCAGTTGCGGCTGACCGCCGGGTGTTTGTCGGTGACCAGGCAGACCACCTCGTCGCTGACCAGCCGGCCCAGGTGCAGTTCGGCCGGCGGCTGCAGCCAGTTGCCGATGACCAGGTCCACGTCGCCGGCGGCGAGGTGGCGGCGGTAGTCGAAGTCCTGGTTCAGCGGCATCAACTCCAGCAGCACGCCGGGCGCCGCACGTTTGACCAGGGCCACCAGGGCGGGCAGGAACAGCGGGTCCAGATAGTCGCTGGCGGCGACGCGGAAAGTCAGCGTGCTGGCAGCGGGGTCGAAGGCGGTGGAGCGCGACGACCGGGCCTGCGGGCTGAACAGGCGTTCGGCCTCCTGCAGCACACGGGCCGCCGGGTCCAGCAATTGCAGGGCCGTTTCGGTGGGCTGCATCTGCTGGCCGGCGCGCACCAGCAAGGGGTCGCCAGTGAGCTGGCGCAGCCGCTTCAGCTGGGCGCTGACGGCGGGCTGGGTGCTGGCCAGGCGCATCGCGGCGCGGGAGACACTGCGTTCGAGGATCACGGTGTGCAGGACCCGGATGAGACGGAGGTCGATGGTGTCGAAATCGGCCCGCCTCACCATATGTCTCCCAGCATCAACGCTATTCTAGTCATCGTATACACCGGGCATCGCGACGCAGTACCTTCCGGGAAAGTCCCAAGCAGGAAACAAACCAAGCCATGAACACGCGACCCCTGCGCTTCTTCCACCGCGGCGCCCTGGTCGAACTGGACCAGCCGCCCAGCACCCGCACCGTGCTCGAATGGCTGCGCGAGGACCAGCACTGCACCGGCACCAAGGAAGGCTGTGCCGAAGGCGACTGCGGCGCCTGCACCGTGGTGCTGGGTGAACTCGGCGCCGGCGGCCAGTTGCAGCTGAAGCCGGTGAACGCCTGCATCCAGTTCCTGCCGACGCTGGACGGCAAGGCCTTGTTCACCGTCGAAGACCTGCAGCAGGGCGGCACGCTGCACCCGGTGCAGCAGGCGATGGTGGACTGCCACGGTTCGCAGTGCGGCTTCTGCACACCGGGCTTCGTGATGTCGCTGTGGGCCTGCTACGAACACCACCAGGGCGCCGGCACGCAGCCCAGCCGCCAGCAGCTGGCCGACGACTTGTCGGGCAACCTCTGCCGCTGCACCGGCTACCGCCCCATCCTCGACGCCGGCCAGGCGATGTTCAAGGGCGCGCCGGTGCGGCTGGACAGGGCGCCGGCGGTGGCTGCGCTGCAGTCGC
>JBASTF010000381.1:0-2283 GCA_049274755.1 Rubrivivax sp.
GCGCAAGCGCGGGTCGGTGCTGGCTTGTTCGTCGGCGGTGGCGCTGCGCGACGCCGACAGCACGGCCTCGATGTGGCGGTCGAGCTGGCGCTGCAGCTGGGCCAGGCGCTCGTCCTGCGCCTCGACCTCGGCGATGCGGGTCTCCAGTTCGCCGGCGGCGGCCTGGATGCGTTCCAGCGCCTCGCGCCGACGCTTGAAGCTGCGGCGGCGTTCGCGCAGCTGCACGTCGACCTGGCTGGAGGCCGTCTTGCTCCACAGCTCCAGCTCGCCGGCGGCGTTTTCGAACACCACACGCAGCTTGGACACCAGCATGCGGCGGAACTGCTCGGCAAAGCCCGGTGTCGCCATGCGCCAGGCCTGGCCCAGCGTGAGGTAACGCCCGTAGTTCTGCGCCAGCAGGTCGAGTTCGTCGACAAAGGGCTGCAGGCTGGGCGGCGTGGCCAGCGTGAAGGCAAAACCGTAGTCGGTGTTCAGCTGCAGGAAGCTGGCGTCCAGCATCTGCCGCATCTCGTCGGCCAGCGCAGCGGCGTCGGCCATCGACTGGCGCAGGCGTTCACACAGCGTCGCAAAGGCCTGGCGGGCACCCAGGTTCAGCGGCCTGGCGCCGGCGGCCGATTGCATCGCGGCCACCTCGGCGCGTAGCGTGTCGCTGGACAGCCGGGCCAGCACGTTGCGCAGCAGCTTCAGCTGCACGGCACGCACGGCCTGCAACCGCGCGGTGCAGCCTTCGAACTCGGCCGACTCGCTGTCCACCCGCTGCAGCATCAGCCGCACCTTGGCGCCGCTTTTGCCGCGCAGGCCGCGCAGTTCCAGCAGTTGTTCGGCGTGGGTGCGGCGGCGGTCGGCCAGGCGGCGTGTGGCGGCCGTGCGCAGCTGCTGCACGGCGCCGGAGGCGGCCTGCAGCAGCAGTTCATGCTGGCGCGGCAGCAGCTCGGCGGTGATGGCGTCTTCCAGCGCCGGCAGCTGGCTGGCGGCCAGCGCCTGGGCATCACCCCCCACACGTGCGGCCAGCGCGTTGCGGGCCGACAGCGGAAACACACGGGCCGGCGGCAGGCCCAGGGTCTGGGCCGTGCCGTTGCGCTGGCGTTCGATCTGCGCCGCCACCTCGGCCGGCGTCGCCAGCGGGTCGACCAGCGCGTCGATCTTGTTCAGCACGACAAACCGTTCGAGGTGGTTGCCACCCAGGTGCTCGCGCCAGATCGCCAGATCGCTCTTGGTCACACCGGTGTCGGCGGCGAGCACAAAGACGGTGGCATGCGCCGAGGGCAGCAGCGACAGTGTCAGCTCGGGCTCGGCGCCGATGGCGTTCAGCCCCGGTGTGTCCAGCACCACCAGGCCGCGGCGCAGCAGCGCGTGCGGGTAGTTGATCAGCGCATGGCGCCAGGCCGGCACCTCCACCGTGCCGTCGGCTTCCAGCGGCGGGTTGTCTTCCGGATGTTCGTCGCTCCAGAAGCCCAGCGCCGTGGCGTCGGCCACGCTGACCCGCTGTGTGCGTGTGACGGCGGCCAGCGCATCGGCCAGCGCGTCGGGGTCGCCGGGGTTCAGCGGCACGTGCTGCCAGGGTTCGTCGCGGCCCCGCAGTTCGGACAGCGCCAGGCCCTTCAGCCGGGTCTCGATGGGCAGCAGCGACAGCCGCGCCGGCTGACCGGCATCGTGGAACAGTTCCACCGGGCACATCGTCGTGCGCCCGGGCGTGGCCGGCAGCACACGCCGGCCGGCGTCGGCAAAAAAGATCGCGTTGATCAGCTCGGACTTGCCACGCGAGAACTCGGCGACGAAGGCCAGCACCAGCTTGTCGCCCGAGAGCCGTTCGCGCAGCGCCGCCAGCACGCTGGCATCGGCATCGACGACCAGGTCGTGGTCGGCCAGGAAGCTGGCCAGCGCAGCGGTGCGGCGGTCGAGGTCGCCGCGCCATTGCGACAGCTGATCGAGCGTGGAGACGATGGAACTCTGCATCGTGGCAGGCATGCTAGCGCAGGCCGGTCGCCGGCCCGCGCCGGGGATACAACTCCTGACAGCGGCCGCTCACCGGCTGCGCATTTGTGCCGGCTCAGCGTGTCTGGCAGCCGGCGCAGAAAAAGGTCGAGCGCTGGGCCTGCACGATGCGCTGCACGGTGCCGCCGCAGCGCTGGCAGTCCTGGCCTTCGCGGCCATAGACCCGGGCCTGGTCCTGGAACGCACCGTCCATGCCGTGGGCGTCGCGGAAGTCGCGCAGCGTCGAGCCACCCAGCTCCAGCGCGCGCGACAAGGTGGCCCGCACCGCCGCCAGCAGCCGCGCCGCCC
>JBASTF010000382.1:0-3657 GCA_049274755.1 Rubrivivax sp.
TGCGCCGCTGCGGCCAGCGCGGTGGCCGCTTCGCCGTCGGGGTGGGCCAGCTTCTGGTGGGCCACCGGTGCCAGCAGGATGGGGTGGGCCAGCGTGCGGCCCAGCAGAGTCGTGCGGGTGTGGCCGCCGGCCAGGTCGCGCATCACACGCGGCAGCAGCTGCAGCCGCGACCAGGCGGCTTCGTTGTCGCGCACCGAGACCTCGTCGGCAGCACCGCCGGCGATGTAGACCCAGGCCGCGGCGTCCAGCCGCTCGCGTGCCAGGGCCTCGAAGTCGGCCAGGTTGACCGCGGGACTCAGGTGTCCGCCCACTGCCGCAGCAGGTTGTGGTACGTGCCGGTCAGCGCCACGGCCTCTTCGGATTCGCCGTCGCGCTGGCGCAGGCGCATCAGCGCCATGTCCATGTCGAACAGCAGGCGGCGGTGTTCGTCGCTGCGCACCATGCTTTCGATCCAGAAGAAGCTGGCCAGGCGTGTGCCGCGTGTGACCGGCTCGACGCGGTGCACGCTGGTGCCCGGGTAGAGCACGGCGTCGCCGGCGGCGAGCTTGAGCCGCTGTTCGCCGAAAGTGTCCTGCACGACGAGTTCACCACCGTCGTAGCTGTCGGGCGCGGCGAAGAACACCGTGCACGAGAGGTCGGTGCGGATGGCTTGGCGCGTCTGCGGGTGGTAGCGCACCGCCTGGTCGACGTGGCTGCCGTAGAAGTTGCTGCTGCCGCCGTAGCGGTTGAACTGCGGCGGCAGCACCCGTTTGGGCAGGGCCGCAGAAAAGAACAGCGCACTGGTGTCCAGCGCCCGCAGCACCAGGGCCTGCAGGCGGTGCGTCTCGTCGCTGTCGGCGCGCAGCTGCAGGTTGTTCTTGGCCGTGGCGGCCTGCGGGCCGGCCGTCACACGGCCGTCGACCCAGGCCCCACGTTCGAGCAGCGCCTGGGCTTCGTTCAGCGCCTCGGGCGCCAGCAATTGCGGAATGCGCAGCAACATGGCGCCATTGTGTGGCCTAGAACTTGTACGAGCCCGTGACCTGCAGCAAACGCCCCGCGCCCGGGATGTAGTGGGTGGTGTACAGCGAGTCCGCGTACAGCTTGTTCGTCACGTTCGTCAGGTTGGCCTTGACGATGAAGACGTCGCGGATGAAGGTGTACTCGGCCATCAGGTCGCCGGTGATGAACTTCGGAATCACCACGCCGGCCGGGTTGCGGTTCGGCGTCTGCGACGAGCGTGCGTTGAGGCCGCCGCCGAAGCGCCAGCGCGGCGTCAGCTGGTAGGTCGACCAGATCGTGCCCGAGTGGCGCGGCGTCAGCGACGGGCGTGTGCCCTTGCCCTCCGCGCCTTCGGCAGCTTCGTCGATGACGGCCACCGGCATCCACATGTAGGAGCCATAGACCTCCCAGCCCGGCAGCGGCTTGCCGCTGAAGTCGACCTCGGCGCCGGCCACGTGGCGCTTGCCCGACAGCGTGACCAGGTTGACCAGCGGGTCGGTGTTGCGTTCGTGCAGCTTGGTCGAGCGGAAGACTGCGAAGCGGCTGGTGAGCTTGCCGTCGGCCGAGTCGATCTTGGCGCCGAGTTCGAGGTTGATCGACTGCTCGGGCGGGATGTCGACGTTCGACGCGCTCAGCGAATAGGCGTCGCCCGAGGTGTTGAACGAGGTCGCCGCGGAGAAATGGAACGACATCTTGTCGTCGGGTTGGTACATCAGGCCGGCGCGCTTGCTCCACTCCGAGACCTTCATGCGGTAGCTGAGGGCCGGGTTGACCGTGGTGCCGGGGTCGGCGGCGTCCACCGGCGCGACGAAAGTGTTGTACCGGCCGTCGAGCTTGTCGAAACGCACACCGGCCAGCAGCTTCCACTTCGGGACGAACTCGACCAGGTCCTGCACGTACAGGCCCAGCGCGTTGGACTCGTACTCGTTGTTCGGGCGCAGCGTGCGCTGGTTCTCGTCGATCCAGGCGCCGTCGTACGGCGCTCCCACCGTGGTGTTCGGCTTGGTCAGCGTGACGCCGCCCTGGGCCGCGCTGCGCACTGCGTAGACCAGCTTCTGCTCTTTGGCGTAGTCCATGCCGGCCAGCAGTTCGTGGCGCATGCCCAGCGCGTTGAACGCGGTCTTGAAGTCGCTCTGCGCGAAGGTCGTCTCCATGTCCTGGATCTTGGGCTGGAAGCCGCGCGTCAGCACGGTGCCTGGGCCGAAAGTGTCCAGGTTCGGGATCGCGCCGTTGGGCTGGCTGGTGGCGCCGGCAAACCGCACGGTGCCGGCGCGCTGGTCGCGTTTGTAGTCGGCGTGGCGCACCCGGGTGGTCAGCTCGGTCTGGGCGTCGAAGCGGCGCGTGTGGCTGCCGCTGAACATCAGGGCCTTGCCGTAGTTCAGGTCGCTGGCCATGCCGTAGTAGTTGTCGGGGTCGATCGGCAGCAGCGCGCTGGCGACCGTCGAACCGGCCGGCCGGATGTACGGCATGCCGAAGTTCATGCCGTTCCTGTTTTCGAGGTAATAGGCGTTGGCCAAGAACTCGTCGCGTCCGCCGATGCCCCAGCGCAGCGTGCCGGCCAGGCCGCGCTTGTCCAGCGAACTGCCAGCGCCGTTGCTGTCGGCCTTGGTGGCCATCGCGCCGACGCGCGCGGCCATGTTGTCGCCGAGCTTGATGTTGAAGTCGCCGACGGCACGGCGGTAGTTGTGGCTGCCCAGCGTGACGTCGATCTGGTTTTCGTCCAGCAGCCGCGGCAGCTTGGTCACCAGGTTCACGGCGCCGCCGGTGGAGCCGCGGCCGAACAGCATCGAAGCCGAGCCGCGCAGCAGTTCCACGCGGTCGAGGAAGAAGGTGTCGCGGTCGTAGAACGCCGGGTCGCGCATGCCGTCGACGAACACGTCGCCGGTGCTTTGCAGCGCGAAGCCACGCAGGCGGATGTCTTCCTCGCTGCCTTCGGCCGCGAGGAAGGTGATGCCGGCGGTGTTCTTCAGCACCTCCCTCATCGTGTCGAGGTTGCGGTCGTCGATGAGCCTCTCGGTGACGACGGTGATGGACTGCGGGATGTCGCGCAGGTCCTGTTCACCCTTGCCGATGCGTGTGGTGGTGGCTTGCACCGAGTCCTTGCCGGAGGGCTCGGCCTGGGCCTTGACACGCAGCGTCGGCAGCGTGCCTGTGGCCTCCGGAACCGGTGTCGTCGGGGTCGTCTGGGCCAATGCGGCGCTGGCCAGGCCGAAGCCGGCGGCCAGTGCGCCGAGCGAAGTGAGCTTGGGGCTCATCATAGGTTTCAGTTCTCCAGGGTGTACTCGATGGGGGCGTCAAAAACACATTCGACGGGCTTGCCGTCTTGGGAGCAGGGAACGAAGCGGGCACGGCGCATCGCGCCCAGGGCCTGCTGGTCGAGCCGCTCGAAGCCCGACGAGTGCAGCAGCAGCACCTCGCGCGGCTGGCCGCGTGCGTCGACAACGACACGCAAGGTCACGGTGCCGAGTTCACCCAGCCGGCGAGAGATGCGCGGCACTTCGAGCGCCGGTTCGACCAGGTAACGCAGGCTGCCTGCCGACACTTTGAGGATGCTGGGCAGCGGCGGTGCCGGGGGCGGCGGTGTGATCGCCGGTGCCGGTGGCGCTGGCGTCGTGACGGGTGCCGCAGCGGCCTGCACGGTGATCGTTGGGGCCGGGGGTGGCTCGCGCAGTTCGATCT
>JBASTF010000383.1:0-2002 GCA_049274755.1 Rubrivivax sp.
GCCGAGGACAGCGCCGCGATGCCGCTGCTGCCGCCGGCGGCCGACAGCGCGGCGCGTGTGCTGGTGGTCGACGACGAGGCCGAGATCGCCGACCTGATGCGCGCCTTCCTCGAAGCTGCGGGCCACGAGGTGGCCAGTGCCGAGTCCGGCGCCGTGGCGCTGGAGCTGCTGGCCGAGGCGCGCTTCGATGCCATCGTCTCCGACCTGCGCATGCCCGACATGGACGGGGCCGCGCTGTGGCGCGCCGTGAAGGCCGGCTGGCCGGCGCTGGCGCGGCGCATGCTGTTTGTCACCGGCGACACGCTGAGCCGCGACGCCGACAGCTTTCTCTCCGAAACCGGCTGCCCCAGCCTGGACAAGCCGTTTTCGCGTGTCGACCTCGTCGAGCGGGTGCGCGAACTGCTCAGCGCGTGAAACCCCAGTCGATGCGCTCGCCTTCGTCGCCGAACATGAAACCTTCGATCGTGCGGCCATCGGGGCTGACGTCGCCCTGCAGTTCCCAGCCGTAGCCGGCGCTCGTCGTCTGCCGGTAGCCGCTGCCCTTGGGGCAGAAGCCGGCGATGGTGGCGGTCCAGAAGGTGATCAGCTTCAGCGCGTACTGCGCCGGGCTCTTGCTTTCGTCGACACGCAGTTCGACCAGCTGCGTGTTGCTGCTGACGGGCTGGGTGCCGGGCGTCACCGTCACCGTGCAGTCGTCGTCCTGCACCATCACCTCGATCGTGCCCTCGGGGCGGTAGATCCTGGTGCTGCCGCTGCTGGCCGCGCTGTCCAGGTTCCAGGTGACGCGGCCGATGGCCGTGAACCAGGTGCCGGTGTCCGACGGCAGGGTTTCGGTCGTCACCGTGCCGTGCCAGCGGTTGTCGAACACCGTCACCTGGGCCACCAGCAGCACGCTGCGGCCGCTGGTGTTGTTGCGGCTCTCGAACATCACACGCACGGTGTCGGGGTTGGGCGCCTGGGCCGGGGCGGTGTAGGTCGCGCCGCTGGGGTTGCGCGGCGCGACGGTGCCGAAGACCGCATCGCCGCCGGGCACCAGGTTCACGTTCCATTCGCGGACGTAGCCGGCCTTGCTGTTCGTGAACGGGATCTCGCGTGTTTCCAGGATGGGCGTGAACAGGCAGCCGGTGAGGCCGATGTCGAGTTCGACGCAGCTGCCGATCTGCGTGTCGTAGCCGCGCACACGGGCATGGGGCACGAGGTCCAGTGTCTTCTTCACCTCGACACGCGCCGTTGCCGGTGCCAGGCGGAAGGCCAGGTACTTGACGATGGTGAACGCCAGCGACACGGTGGCGTCCTGCGCCGTCTTCAGTGCGGGTGTCGGCGCCAGCAGGGCCAGCGGCAGCTCGGACTTCAGCGTGCGGGTGGTCTTGTCGATGGCCGCCAGCGGCAGCGAAAACCAGGCGCCGTCGCTGCGCTGCACGGCGATGCGCAGGCCATCGGCGTCGTTGTCCTGGGCGCCGTCGTAGGCCAGGCTCAGCTGCAGCGGCAGGCTGGGGCGGGCCGCCAGCTTCAGCTGCAGGCCGTCACCGCGACCATCGGGCGCGTTGTTGCTCACGGTCTGCAGCTGGATGGCGGTGTCGGCGGCCAGCGCAGCGGCCGGCACATCGATGGCGATGCCGCTGCCGGCCGGCGCGATGCGGCCACCGGTGGCGCCGATGGTCACGGTGGTGGCCTCGCCCTGCGGCGCGCCGACGGCGGTGCTGATGCCGTCTTCGTCGGTGGTGGCGACGCTGGCTTCGGCCACCGTGCTGCCGCCGCTGGCGACGACGCGGTAGCTGTACTGCGTGCTCTTCGCCAGGCCGTCGTCGATGAACTGGCCGCTGCGGCCATCGACGTTGGCGATGGCGCCGTAGCTGCCGCCGGCCGGCTTGCGTTCGACGGTGTAGGTGGTTTCGGCCGCGGCCGGTGCCCAGCTCAGGTTGACGGTGCGCGACGAACTGCCGGTGGCGGCGAACTGCGCCAGCGGTGGCGCGGCAGCGGGTGCCGGTGCGGGCGCAGGGGC
>JBASTF010000384.1:0-2610 GCA_049274755.1 Rubrivivax sp.
GGCCACGGCCGGTGGCGCGGCTTCGGCCGGTTCCTACGCCATCGCGCTGTGGGCGATGACACGCGCGCCGGTGGCCAGCGTGGCCGCGCTGCGCGAAACCTCGGTGCTGTTCGCGGCCCTGCTGGGCACCTGGCTGCTGAAGGAAAAGTTCGGTTTGCAAAGGGCCATCGGCACCGCCGTGGTCGTTGCCGGCGTCATGGCGTTGCGCCTGGGCTGAATCGCCAGCGCGGAAAACCCGCAGAACGCCGCGACAAACTGTCGCAGCAGCGTGGCCATCCCTCGTGACAAGTTGTCGCGCTGCGCCGCCGGGTCAACTGTATGCGCGTACATAGGTAATTACCGCAGCAGGGGCGGATGGCCAGCTTGTGTCCAATGCAAACAGCTCTGCCGGGTCGCAGGCTGCCTGGTACCGTGCGCGGTGCCTTTTGTCGGAGAACGATCGATGGACATGCACCGGAGGCAGTTCCTCCGGGTCAGCGGTGCGGGACTGGTCGGTTCCAGTCTCGTCGCGTTGGGTTTCTCGCCCACGGCGGCTCTCGCCGAAACGCGCAACTTCAAGCTGTCCCGGACCACCGAGACCCGCAGCATCTGCCCGTACTGCTCGGTCAGCTGCGGCCTCGTCATGTACACCTTGGGCGACAAGGCGAAGAACGTCAAGTCGACCATCGTCCACGTCGAGGGCGACCCCGACCACCCGGTGAACCGCGGCACGCTGTGCCCCAAGGGCGCCGGCGTGATGGACATGATCCAGTCGCCCAACCGCGTGAAGCAGCCGCAGGTGCGTGAGCCCGGCGGCACGGAGTGGAAGACCATCGGCTGGGACGACGCGCTGACGCGCGTGGCCAAGCACATGAAGGCCGACCGCGACGCCAACTTCATCAAGGCCAACGACAAGGGCGTCACGGTCAACCGCTGGAACAGCACGGGTTTCCTGATCTCGTCGGCATCGTCGAACGAGTCGGGTTACATCAGCGTCAAGGTCGCGCGAGCACTGGGGATCGTCACCCTCGATACACAAGCTCGTATTTGACATGCGCCGACGGTGTCCAGTCTGGGCCCGACTTTCGGACGTGGAGCGATGACGAATTCTTGGACCGACATCAAGAATTCGGACCTGGTTCTCATCATGGGCGGCAATGCCGCCGAAGCCCACCCTTGCGGATTCAAGTGGGTCACTGAAGCGCAGCAGCAGCGCAAGGCCAAGCTCATCGTCGTCGACCCGCGCTTCACGCGCTCGGCGGCGGTGGCGGACTATTACGCGCCCATTCGCGTGGGCACGGACATCGCCTTCCTCGGCGGTGTCATCCACTACCTGCTGAGCAACGAGAAGATCCATCTCGACTACATCAAGCTGAACACCGACGCCACGTTCCTGGTGAAGGAAGGCTTCAACTTCGACAACGGCTTCTTCAGCGGCTACAACGAAGCCAAGCGCAGCTACGACAAGGCCAGCTGGGGCTACCAGCTGGGCGAGGACGGCTTCGTCAAGGTGGACGACACGCTGCAGAACCCGCAGTGCGTCTTCCAGCAGATGAAGAAGCACTACGCGCGCTACACGCCGGAGATGGTCAGCAAGATCACCGGCACGCCCAAGGAGCAGTTCCTGAAGGTGTGCGAGATGCTGGCGGCCACGTCGGCCACGGACAAGGTGATGACGATCTGCTACGCCCTGGGCTGGACACAGCACTCGGTGGGTTCGCAGAACATCCGCACGATGGCCATGATCCAGCTGCTGCTGGGCAACATGGGGCGGCCGGGCGGCGGCATCAACGCGCTGCGCGGCCATGCCAACGTGCAGGGCATCACCGACATGTGCGCGTATTCGGAAGTGCTGTCGGGCTATCTCAGCTCGCCGATGGACTCCGACGTGGACCGCGCCGCCTACCTGGCGCGCAACACCGGCAAGCCGCTGCGCCCGGGCCAGATGGCCTTCACGCAGAACTTCCCGAAGTGGCACACCAGCCTGATGAAGGCCTACTACGGTGCCGCGGCGACGAAGGACAACGACTTCGCCTACGACTGGATGCCCAAGCGCGACACCGGCTACGACATCCTGGCGATCTTCGAGCGCATGCACCAGGGCAAGATGAACGGCTTCATCGTGCAGGGCTTCAACCCGCTGGCCGCGGTGCCCAACAAGAAGAAGCTGTCGCAAGGCCTGGCCAAGCTGAAGTTCCTGGTGGTGATGGACCCGCTGGAAACCGAGACCAGCGAGTTCTGGAAGAACTTCGGCCCGTTGAACGACGTGGACCCGAAGCAGATCCAGACCGAGGTCTTCCGCTTCCCGACCAGCTGCTTCGCCGAGGAAACCGGCAGCTTCACGAATTCCAGCCGCGTCATCAGCTGGAAAGAGAAGGCTGTCGATCCGCCGGGCGAAGCCAAGACCGACAGCGAGATCATGGCGCGCCTGTTCGTCAAGCTGCGTGGCATGTACGCGAAGGACGGCGGTGCGCTGCCCGAGCCCATCGCCGCGCTGGCCTGGCCCTACATCAACGCCAACGTGCCGCAGGCTGGCGAGGTGCTGCGCGAGATCAACGGCAAGGCCCTGGCCGACGTGTTTGCGCTGCCGGCCCCGGCCGCACCGGGTGCCAAGCCTGCAGCACCGGCCGC
>JBASTF010000385.1:0-3750 GCA_049274755.1 Rubrivivax sp.
GCTCCGGCGGCAGCGCCGGACATCGCCGGCCGCGTCGTCACCTGGCAGCGCCAGCACGGCCGCCACGGCCTGCCCTGGCAGGGCACGCGGGATGCGTACCGCATCTGGCTGTCCGAGGTGATGCTGCAGCAGACCCAGGTGTCGGTGGTGCTGGACTACTACCCGCGTTTTCTCGCGCGTTTTCCCGACGTGCAGGCCCTGGCCGCAGCACCGCAGGACGACGTGCTGGCGCTGTGGAGCGGGCTGGGCTACTACAGCCGCGCACGCAACCTGCACCGCTGTGCGCAGGCCGTCGTGGCGCTGCATGGCGGCTGCTTTCCGCGCGACAGCGCCACGCTGGCCACGCTGCCCGGCATCGGCCGCTCCACGGCCGCGGCCATCGCCGCCTTTGCCTTCGGCGAACGGGCCGCCATCCTGGACGGCAACGTCAAACGGGTGCTGACGCGGGCGCTGGGTTTTGCCGGCGACCTGTCCAGCAGCGCGCAGGAAAAGCTGCTGTGGCAGAAGGCCGAAGACCTGTTGCCGCAGCAGGGTGGCATCGAGGCCTACACACAGGGCCTGATGGACCTGGGTGCCGGCATCTGCCTGGCAAAAAAACCGTCCTGCCTGCTGTGCCCGCTGGCTGAACTGTGCGTCGCCCAGGCCCAGGGCACGCCGGAGCGTTACCCGGTGAAGACCAAGAAGCTCAAGCGTGGCCGCCGCAGCCATGCCCTGCTTTGGCTGGAACAGGGCGAGCGCCTGTGGCTGACGCAACGCCCCGACAGCGGGGTCTGGGCTTCGCTGTGGAGCCTGCCCGAGTTCGACGATGCCGAGGCCTTGCGGGCGCTGACCGGCAACTGGCCGGGGCAAGGGGAATGGCTGCCGACGATCGAACATGCGCTGACGCACTTCGACTGGACACTGCAGCCCCTGCGCTGGGGCCTGCCGGCGAAGGCCGGCACACAGCGCATCGAAGCCGCACTGCCAGCCGGGCGCTGGGTGACACGCGACGAGGCGCTGGCCATGGGTCTGCCGACGCCGGTGCGGCGCCTGGTGGCCGCCGACTGAGCGGCTGCAGTCAGCCGACGACAACCTTCTTGTCGCGCAGGAACCCGTCCACCAGCGACAGCCGGATCACCGGGTCGTCCAGCTCCATCAGCTTCTGCTTGGCCGCCAGCGACACCGGCAGCAGTTCGCACCAGCGGTTGGCCACCCAGCCGGCATCGTCCAGACGGTAGGGCTCGGCAAACGGCGCCTGCCCCTGGCCACGCAGCGCCTGGATGGCGCCGGCCAGGGCCTGCACCGTCTGCAGCATGGCCGGGCCGGGCAGGCGCTTCGGGTCGTCGGGCAGGGTGCTGCTGGTGCAGGTCCACAGCCCGTTGTCCTGCTGCAGCGCATTGCCGATGCGGCGGAAGCGCTGCAGCCCGGTGCAGCGCACTTTCAGGATGCCGGCTTCCTCGGCGTCGACCTCGTCCAGCCGCGCCAGCACACCGACCTCTTCCAGCTCCACCGTCTGCCCGCTGCGTGCGACTTCGCCGCCTTGTTTCAGGCAGACGACGCCGAACGGTGTGCCGCTGCGCAGGCAGCTGGACACCAGGTCGAGATAACGGGCTTCGAAGACCTTCAGGTGCAGCACCGTTCCCGGGAACAGCACGCTGCGCAGCGGGAACAGCGGCAGCGCAGCCTGGGCGTCGCTCACGGTCACTCCCGCGCGTCGAGCTCGCGGTGGCGCACCAGCGTTGCATGCTGGGCGCGGAAACGCTGGGCCAGCCATTCGACGCTGTAGACCGAACGGTGCTGGCCGCCGGTGCAGCCGATGGCCACCGTGAGGTAGCTGCGCTGGTTGTCCTCGAAGGCCGGTAGCCAGCGTGCGAGGAAGGCGTCGATCTGGCGCAGCATCTCGGCCACCTCGGGCTGGGCTTCCAGGTAGGCGGCCACCGGCGCGTCGCGGCCGGTCAGCGGGCGCAGTTCGCGGATGTAGTAGGGGTTGGGCATCACCCGCACGTCGAACACATAGTCGGCGTCCAGCGGCACGCCGTTCTTGAACGCAAAGCTCTCGAACACCAGGGTCAGCGCCGATTCGCGTGCGCCGACCAGGGCACGCACCCAGTTGCGCAGCAGGGCCGGGCGCAGCTGGCTGGTGTCGATGACGGTGGAGACCTCGCGCAGGTCGGCCAGCAGCTCACGCTCCAGCTCCAGCGCGTCGACCAGGGCCCGTGAGCTGTCGCCACCCGCACCCTGGCCCAGCGTCGACAGCGGGTGCGGGCGCCGGGTTTCAGAGAAGCGGCGCACCAGCGCGTCGGTGCTGGCGTCCAGGAAGATGGGCCGGATGTTCAGGCCTTCGCTGCGCAACTCGTCGATCAGCGGCAGCAGATGCGGCAGCGACGCCGCGGTGCGCACGTCCACGGCCACGGCCACGCGGCGCGTGAAGCGGGCATGTTCCAGCCGGATGAATTCGCGCAGCAGTTCGGGCGGCAGGTTGTCGACGCAGAAGTAGCCGGCGTCTTCCAGCGCATGCAGGGCCACCGACTTGCCCGAGCCCGAGATGCCGGTGACGAGGATGACCTCGTCGCGCTGCGTGCCGGCCAGCGGCATCCACTCACTCACGGGCGCCTCCGGACAGCATGGCCTCGGCATGGGCGCGGCTGGTGTGCGCGAGCTTCTCGCCGCCCAGCATGCGTGCGATCTCGGCGACACGCGCTTCGCCGGCCACCGGCTGCACGTCGCTGACCGTGGCCTTGCCCTGCAGTGCCTTGCTGACGACAAAGTGCTGGTCGGCGCAGGCCGCCACCTGGGCCAGATGGGTGACGGCCATCACCTGGGCGCTGCTGCCCAGCTGTTTCATCAGCCGGCCCACGCTGTCGGCGACGTTGCCGCCGACACCGGCGTCGATCTCGTCGAAGATCAGTGTGGCCGCTGCGCCGGAGGCAGCGGTGGTTGCCGTCGTCGTTGCAATCGCCAGCGCCAGCCGCGAGAGTTCACCGCCCGAGGCCACCTTGGCCAGCGGGCGCGGGGTGCTGCCGGCGTGGCCGGCCACACGCAGTTCCACGGTTTCCAGCCCGAAGGCCTGGGGCTCGTCCTGGGCCACCAGGGCCACCTCGAAACGCCCGCCGGCCATGCCCAGCTGCTGCATCGCCTGTGTCACTGCGTCGCCGAGCTTGGGCGCGGCCTTGGCGCGGGCGCGGCTGATCTTCTTCGCGTCGTCGCGCCAGGCGGCTTCTGCTGCAGCGGCCGCACGTTCCAGCGCGTCGAGATCGGCGGCCGTATCCAGTGCCTGCAGCTCATGCTTCCAGCCGGCCAGCAGCGCCGGCAGCTCGGCCGGCGCGCGGCGGTAGCGGCGTGCCAGCGACACCCAGGCCGACAGGCGCGCATCCAGCGTCGCCAGGCGCTCGGGGTCGGGCTCGCGGTGGCCCAGGTAGCCGTGCAGCGTGTGCGCCGCGTCTTCCAGTTGCGCCTGCGCGCTCTTCAGCACCTCGACGACGGCGGCGAGTTCGGCGTCGTAGCGCAGCACCTCGTCGAGTGCATCGATGGCGCGGGCCGTCAGCGTTTCGGCCGAGTTGTCGTCTTCGGCGACGGCGTCCAGCGCAGCCCGGGCGCCGTCCAGCAAGGCCTGGCCATGGGCCAGGCGCTGGTGCTCGGCGTTCAGCGTGTCCCACTCGTCGTCGCCGGGTGCGAGTTTGTCGAGCTCGCCGATCTGCCAGGCCAGGCGCTCGCGCTCCCGTTCCAGCGTGTCGCGCTGCGCACGTGCCGCGTCCAGCGCGGCGAGTGCCC
>JBASTF010000386.1:0-3253 GCA_049274755.1 Rubrivivax sp.
GGCGTGGCCTGGGTCACCAGCACACCGTGGCAGCTGGCTGCCGCCACGTCGACGGTGCGGATGTCCACCGCGCAGCGCAGAAAGGCCACCAGCTGCGGCAGCGCCGCGAACAAGGCCTCGGGCGCCGGCGTCTGGCGGTAGGCGATCAACGCATCGCAGTCCTGCGCCGCCCGCACCAGGGCCGGCAGCGGCAGTTCCTGGGCCTCGTCGTTGAAACGCACCTCGGCAATGGCGCGCAGCGCCTGCGTCGCCCGCGCGCCGAAATACTGCTCGCGCTTGTTGCCGGGGTGGCTGACAAAGACCCGCATCATGGTGCTGCCTTGGCGCCGCGCCGGGCACGTGCTGCTGCCGCTTCTGGCGGCGGCGCCACCGATTCGCGCTGCACCAGCTGCGAGGGCGCGAACACACGTTCGGGGCGGTCGGCATCGCCGTCGTCGGACGCCAGCGCCAGCGCCACCATCTCGCGCGCCATCTCGCGCACCGGCAGGTGCACGGTGCTCAGCATCGGGTTCGACAAGGTGGCCATGAAGTGGCCGTCGATGCCCACCACCGACAGGTCGCGCGGCACCTGCAGCCCGGCTTCGCGCAGCCCGGCCATCAGCCCCAGCGCCATCAAGTCGTTCAGCGCCAGGATGCCGGTGGGGCGTGTGGCCGCCGGCTGCGCCGCCAGCCGCAGCGCGATGGCACGGCCGACCTCGGCGATCACCGCGTCGCCGTATTCGTCCAGCGGGCCACCGTCCAGCAGCACGGCGCTGTCGCGCAGGCCGGCGGCATCGGCCGTGGCCTGGAAACCGTCGATCTTCGCGCTGCGGCTCATCGTCATGCCGGCCACGGTGGCAAACGCCAAGCGGCGGTGGCCCTGGTCCACCAGGTGCTGCGTGGCCAGGCGCGCGGCCTCGAAGTTGTCGGGCATCACGTGGGCCACCCGCGAACGTTTGCCGGGTGTGGCGCCGCGGTCGTAGCTGACGACGACCATGCCACGTGCCACCGCCGATTCGAAATGGCGCTCGTCGGCCAGCGACGAGACGACGATGACACGCCGCACCCCCTGCGACAGCAGGTCGTCGAAAAACGCGCTCTCCTTGTCCTTGTCGCGGTAGGTGCTGGCGATCAGCAGGCGGAAGCCGCCGAGTTCCTGGGCCGCGGTCTCGACCTCGCGTGCAATGTGGCCGTACATCGGGTTGGTCAACGACGGCACCAGCAGCCCGAGCAGCGGCGTCTGGCCGGTCTTCAGCTGCTGCGCCAGCTTGCTGGGGCGGAACTGCAGCGCGCGGATGGCGGCCTCCACACGCGCCAGCGTCTCCGGCCGCATGCGGTCGGCGCGGCCGTTGAGCACGTTGGACACCGTGCTCACCGAGACCTGCGCCTGGCGCGCCACGTCCTGGATCGTCGTCATCGTTGCGTTTCTCCTAGAGCCCCAGCCGCTGCGGCAGCCACATCGAGAACGACGGTACCAGCACCAGCAGCAACAGTGTCGCCGCCAGCACGGCCAGGTACTTCATCATCGGCCGTGCCACGTCCTTCACCTGGGTGCCGGTGATCGAGCAGGTGGCGAACAGGCCCAGGCCGATGGGCGGCGCAAACAGGCCCAGACCCATGGCGATGACCATCACGGTGCCAAAGTGCAGCGGGTGGATGCCCAGCTGGCCGGCGATGGGCGTCAGCAGCGGGCCGAAGATGATGAGGGCCGGCGCCCCTTCGAGCACGGCGCCGAACACCACCATCAGCAACACCGACAGCAGCAGGAACATCGTGCTGCCGTGTTCGTTGGCAAACGCAACCATGGTGCCCGAGACCAGTTGCGGGATCTGCTCGATCGTCAGCGCAAACGACAGGCTGGACGCAGCGGCGACGATGAACAGGATGCCGCCGGCCATCGAGGCCGAGCGCACAAAGAGCTGGGCCACCGAACGCAGCGTCAGCTCGCGGAAGGCCAGGCTGCCGACCACCAGCGCATAGACCACGGCAAAGGCCGAGACCTCGGTGGAGGTGGCCACACCCGAGGTCACGCCCTTGCCGATCATGCCCACCATCACGATGGCGACCAGGGCGCCGCCCAGCAGCTTCAGCAGCGGCGTGCGGTGCTCGAAGGCCTCGTCGGGATTGATCTTCTTGCCGACGATGACGGCCAGCACCGCCAGCGCCAGCGCCATCACCGCCGCCGGCACCAGGCCGGCCATGAAGAGGCCGGCGATGGAGATGTTGGCGACGAAGCCCATGATGATCATGTTGATGCAGGGCGGGATGGTCTCGGCCATCACCGCGGTGCAGGCCAGCAGGCCGGCGGCTTCGTTGGGGTCCTGGCGCGTGCGCCGCACCGCCGGCATCACGATGCCGCCGACAGCCGCGACGTCGGCCAGCTTGGAGCCCGACACGCCGGAGAAGAAGGCCGTGGCGCTGATGGTGATCAGCCCCAGGCCCCCACGCACCCGGCCGAAGATGCGCAGCAGCAGCTCGATCAAGCGCGCCGACATGCCGTTGCTTTCCATCAGCAGGCCGGCCAGCACGAAGAACGGAATCGCCAGCAGCACGAAGTGGTCGCTGCCCGCCATCAGCTGCTGCGAATACACCAGCAGCGGCAGCGAGGGGTCGGCCAGGAAGTACAGCAGCGCCGCCAGTGCCAGCACAAACGCGATCGGCATGCCCAGCAGCAGGCCGCCGAAAAACCCCAGCGCCAGCAGCATGCCGCGCGACAGCGCCAGGCCCGGCAGCACATGGTTCCAGGCCCAGACGGCAGCGGCCGCCGCCACGCAGCCCAGGGCCGTGGCCACGACGGTGCGGCGCGGGCCGTTGACGGCATTGGCCAGGCCAAACAGTGTCATGAAGCCGCTGCCGATGACCACCGGGTAGACATACAACCACTGCGGCAGGCCCAGCGGCGTGGTCTGTTCGTAGCCGTCCACCAGCAGCAGCACCGACGAGACACACAGGCTGGCCGAGACACCGGCCACCAGCCAGTGCCCCACCTGCACCAGGGCCGGCTGCCAGGGCCCGGGCAGCAGGTGGCGGAAGAAGTCGGCGCCGACATGCTGGCTGCGCGCCAGCACGGTGGCGGCGCCGAAGAACACCATCATGATCATCAGCGCGCGGGCGACCTCCTCGGCCCAGTCCACCGGGTCGTGCAGCAGGTAGCGGTAGACCACCGACAGGAACACCATCGCCACGTCGACCGCCAGCACGGCGCCCGACAACCACTCGATGCCCCGCGTCAGCCGCCCCAGCCAGGCGCCGGCGCTGCCGGCTTCGTGGCGGA
>JBASTF010000387.1:0-2105 GCA_049274755.1 Rubrivivax sp.
GATGCCTTGTGGCCGGCGAGCGCGCCGCTGGCTGGCCTGGTGGTCACCCGCTACGACCATGTGCCGCCGGCGTACAAGGCCAGGCCCGGCCGCATCGAGGTTGTCGAGGCGCGGCACCCGGTGCCCGACGAAGCCGGCCGCCGCGCGGCGCAGCGCATCGTCGATCCCACACGTGGGCTGACGGCCGACGACCTGGTGCTGTGCCTGGTCTCCGGCGGCGGCTCGGCCCTGCTGTCGCTGCCGGCGCCAGGGCTGACGCTGGAAGACAAGCAGGCCGTCAACCAGGCCTTGCTGAAAAGCGGCGCCGCCATCGACGAGATGAACTGCCTGCGCAAACATCTCTCGGCCATCAAGGGCGGGCGGCTGGCGGCACTGTGTGCGCCGGCCCAGGTCGTCACGCTGCTGATCAGCGACGTGCCGGGCGACGCGCCCGAGGTCATCGCCAGCGGCCCCACGGTGCCCGACACCACCACCTGCGCCGACGCGCTGGCCATCGTCGCGCGCTACGGCATCACGCTGCCGCCGGCAGCGCTGCAGGGCTTGCAGAGCGGCGCCTTCGAAACACCCAAGCCCGGCGACCCGCTGTTCGCCGGGCACGCCGTGCACATGATCGCGACGCCGCAGCAAAGCCTGGAGGCCGCGGCGGCCGTGGCGCGAGCGGCCGGCGTCGAGGCCCACATCCTCAGCGACGAGATGGAAGGCGAGAGCCGCGAGGTCGGCAAGGTGCAGGCGGCGCTGGCACGCGCGGTGGCGCGGCGCGGCGCGCCGTTTGCGAAGCCCTGCGTCATCCTGTCCGGCGGCGAAACGACGGTCACCGTGAAGCAGAAAGGTGGTCGCGGCGGGCGGGCCACGGAGTTCCTGCTCGGCTGCAGCATCGCGCTTCAGGGCGAACCCGGCGTCTGGGTGCTGGCGGCCGACACCGACGGCATCGACGGCATCGAAGACAACGCCGGCGCCATCGCCACGCCCGACACGCTGGCCCGCGCCGCGGCCCGCGGCATGAAGGCCGCCGAGTTCCTGGACAGCAACAACGCCCACAGTTTCTTCGAACCGCTGGGCGACCTGGTGGTGCCGGGGCCGACCTTCACCAACGTCAACGATTTCCGCGCGCTGCTGATCGCCCCATGAACACCTCGGCCGACCCGCGTTTCGACGGTGGTGCCGCCTTCGTCGACGGCGAGATCGTGCCGCGCGACAAACAACTGGCCGGCATCGACCTGCACATCAGCCGGCGCCGGCGCATCGCCGCGGCGTCGGTGGACCCGACGGCGAAGAACTACCACTGGGGCGACCTCGTGCAATCGCTGTTCGCCGCCGACGAGGTCTTCCTCAGTTCCACCGGCGGCGGGGTGCTGCCGATCGCCCGGCTCGACGGCCAGCCGCTGCCGCAGTTCCCCGGCCCGGTGACGAGCCGCTTGTACGACGCCTACTGGGCGATGCACGACGAAGCGCGCTACAGCGACCCGGTGGTGTACGGCAGTCCACAACGCTGACCGTCCTTGTCCAGGTTGCCGCGCGATGATGCGGCTCCCGCGTCACCCGCCGTCCGCCATGGTTCTGCTCCGTTTTGCCTTCACGCTGCTCACCGCGCTGGCCGCCGCCGACCCGCTGCAGGCTGCACCCGGCGCTGCGCAGGCCTTGGCCAGCCTGGCGCAGCGTTACCAGGACACCCTGGCGCGGCTGGACCCGGTGGCCGCAACACAGGCCGGCGACAACCGCTTCAACGACCAACTCGTCATCACCATCGCCCCGGCCCAGCGCACCCAGCACTTTGCGGCGCTGCGCCAGCTGCAGCAGGCGCTGCTGCGCATCCCGGTTGCCGCGCTCGGCGACGCCGACGCACTGACCCACGAACTGCTGGCCCACGATCTGGCCGCACGGCTGGCGCTCGAACGTTTCCCCGAGCATCTGCTGCCGCTGCAGCACATGGACAGCCTGCCTGTGCTGCTGGCCAACTTCGGCAGCGGCCAGGCCGAGCAGCCGCTGCAGACGGCGGCCCAGTACCGCGCCTACCTGCGCCGCATCGGCCGGCTGCCGGCCTGGGCCGACCAGGCCATCGCCAACCTGCGTGAAGGCCGGCGGCGCGGCATCGTGCAGGCGCGTGC
>JBASTF010000388.1:0-1850 GCA_049274755.1 Rubrivivax sp.
AGGGCGAGCAGAAGGAGGGCTTCGACATCGTCGTGCACGACGGCGACACCGGCGACAGCAAGAGCGTCAGCATGATGAGCGGCGGCGAGCGGACCTTGGTGGAGCTGTGCCTGACCCGGGCGATCGCCTTGTACCTGGCCCGCAACACCGGGCGTCGCTACACGACGCTGTTCACCGACGAGGCGGACGGCGCACTGGATCCGCAGCGCAAGCGCATGTTCATGGCGATGAAGCGCGAAGTGCTGCGCCTGGGCGGCTACGAGCGCGAGTTCTTCATCTCGCAGACCCCCGAGCTGACGGCGATGGCCGACGCGGTGATCGACGTCGAGGCGCTGAAGGCGGACGGGTGCGAGGCGGATCGGTGTGTGTCGCTGGCGTAGTCGATGCCGCCGCTGGCGCGGGGAGCGCCGGCATCGATCACTGCGGTCCGGACCGTGGCGCGCGAGAAAGCGTTGCGCCGGCGTTCCCACCGCAGCTCCACAGGTAGGCCTGATCGAGGATCGGTCCGCATGCCGCGTCGCTGCGCGCAAGCTGCTCCAGGGCACTGAGCAGGCAATCGGCAACGCCAAGGTGCCCATCCACCGTGGCCAGCTTGAAGAGCCGCAACAGTGCTCGCGCGAGCACGAGGTTCGATCCGAGGCCGCGGTTCATCGCAGACCTCCATGCGGGGCACCACTGCCCCTTCGCCGGCAGCGTAGACCTTGCCCCTGTGGCAGGGTCAAGCTCGCGAGCACGAGCGAGTGGGCACCGGCGCGGCGGCGATCAACGATCCCCACCGCGCCAGCCCATGAGGCGGGCTCTCAAAATTTGACGCGCCAGGGCGGGCACGTCGTGGAGCGCGGCTCACCCAGGCAGCAGGACCTCCGGCTCCCGGTCGATGTAGTGCATGACCACCCGGTTGCCGGCGTTGGCGAGCTGATCGCCGCGGACCGCGTCGAGCAGGCTTCGAGGCACGACGAGACCGAGTTCGTCCAGCACCCGGACCAGCGTGCCCGCGTCGCGCCAGTCACGGTGCGGGTCGGTCAGGCTGCTGTACAGCGGGGCGTCGTCGGCCGCAGGATCGTCGATGTCGTCCACGAGCACCTGCAGGAAGACTTCCTTGGTAGGACGGTCGTAGCCGGCCACGACGAGCAACTCGCGACCCCCGATGCGGACCAGCGTCTGGTGCCGGCTCATGCCGACACGCCGGCTTCGGCCTCGGCATAGGTGGCCAGACCATCGACGACGCCAGCGTCGGCATCGAACTTCAACCAGGCCAGACCGGCCTGGCGCGCCAGTGCGCGGATGACGGCGAGGTCCGGTTCCGCAGGAACGATGTCGGCGCACTCGCCGACGTGCACGAAGCCTCCGTAGTCGTTGGAATACGCCGGCACCGAGAGCGTGCCGTCCCACAGCCGCTGGCGCGTTTGCGGCGCCAGGTGCAGCGTCGACAACGCCGCCAGCGGCTCGACCTGTCTCAGCAGCCGTTCAGCAAGGGTCGCGTTGGGCATGGTCAGGTTCTCCCTGGGGATGTGAATGGAGGGGTGAAGCCGGCTTCGTCTGCCGGCGGGCGGGCGCCGGGCGGCTGAAGTCCCAGCCGCAGTCGCGGCAGCGGTACCAGCACAGGCGCCCGAGTTGACCGAGCGGCACGCCGTGCCCGGGGCACATCGGGCAGAGCGGTTGAGCGGCGCGGGCCATGGCCTACAGCAGCCCGCGTTCAGCCATCTATGTTGTGCTCCCCATACATGGCCGAACGTGGACTTCTTTGATATGTGGAGTGACGCCGCGCCTGCCTGGCTGGCGAACCCTGCCAGGGCCGTTTGACTCCACATATCGTTCTCACATTCGCCGCAGCCAGCCGACCAAGTCGC
>JBASTF010000389.1:0-6625 GCA_049274755.1 Rubrivivax sp.
GCATCGACCAGCCGCAGGCTGCAGAACGCCGACTCCCGCTTGGCCAGGCTGGTGGGCACCACCCCGGGTGCAAGCAGCGCCCCCGAGGCCGGCGCAAGGCCGGTCTCGGTGGCGCCGAAGCTGTTGATGTAGGGCGCCTTCAGCAGGCCGGTGAGATCGGCGATCTGCTGCCGCGGCACCAAGTCCGCCATGGCACCCACCACGCGCACGCCGCGCACCCGGGTGGCGTTGCGGCGCAGCCCGTCGATCAGCACATCGATCATGCCCGGCATGGCCACCAGCCAGCCGATGGGCTCGGCGGCGATGGTCACGCACAGGCGGTCGACGTCCAGCCCGTCCTGCACCACGACCTTACCGCCGATCATCAGCGTGGCCAGGCTGAAGTCGGTGGCTGCCATGTGGAACAGCGGCGACCAGGCGACATAGCTGTGCTCGGGCCCGATGCCGTATTCCGCCGCGAAGCACATCGCGCGCGCCACCATGGCGCGCTGGCTGATCACCGCGCCCTTGGGCAGGCCGGTGGTCCCGCTGGTGTAGAGGATGACGAGGCCTTGCTCGGGATCGACGTCGATCCGGGGATCGTCCTCCAGCACGCCGGCCAGGAAGGTGTCGAACTGCGTTTCGATCAGGACGACCTGCGGCACGCCGTGCGCGATACGTGCCAGCGTCGGCGCGTGCCGCGCGGAGACGAAGACCATGCTCGGCGCGACCAGGCGCAGGCAGTGCGTGAGCTCGGCATCGGCCAGGCGCCAATTCAGGCAGGCCACGACAACACCGATCTTCGCTGCGGCGAGCTGCAACTGGAGGTACTCGCGACAGTTCTCGGACAACACCGCAACCCGATCTCCCACGCGCAGGCCGCGAACGAGCAGCGCCTGCGCCAGACGGCTTGCAGCTCGGTCGAGCTCACGGTAGCTCATCACCCCGCGCGCATCCTCCAAGGCCACGGCATGCGCTCGCGTGCCAGCCTGCTTTCGCAGCAGGTCCGCCACCGTCAAGGCATACGCGGGAGTCTGGGGTTTCGCCATCTCGGGCATGTGTGGGGTTCTGTTAGGCGGCCGCCGATGCCAGCGTGCAACGCGTGCCGCCATCCTACCTAACGCTTGACAGATTCACAACAGCAATTTAGTCTGCGTCGCGGCTGCCGCTGTTCTGCAGCTCGACCTTCCACGACGGCGGGAAGCAACCAGCTGCAAACCGCGGCACCACCGACATGACCATCCCGAGATCCTCACAGTTCGCCCTGCATGCCGACGATCAGGCCGTACTCGACGCTGCCGACAAGTTCGCGCGCAAGGTGCTGGCGCCGTTGTCAGGCCGCATGGACAATGATGAATGGTGGCCGCCCGAGGCCTTCGCACAGATCGGCGCGGCCGGTTTCATGGGCGCGACGGTGCCGACCGAGTACGGCGGCGCCGGCATGGACCTGTTCTCGTCCGGACTGGTGTGCCAGGCCTTTGCGCGCTGGAACCCGGCCTTGGCCCTGTCGTGGGCGGCGCACGACAACCTGTGCGTCAACAACATCTTCCGCAACGCCAGCGAGGTTCAGCGACGCCGTTACCTGCCCGGCCTGTGCAACGGCAGCCAGATCGGCGCCCTGGGCCTGACCGAGCCCGGCGCCGGCTCCGACGCCCTGGCCGGCATGCGCACCACGGCACGCAGGGACGGCGATCACTACGTGCTCAACGGCACCAAGATCTACATCACCAACGGTCCGGTGGCCGACGTGTTGCTGGTCTACGCCAAGACCGCACCCGAGCGCGGCGCCAAGGGCATATCGGCGTTCATCGTCGAGAAGGGCTTCCCCGGTTTCCGCGTCGCGCAGAAGCTCATCAAGATGGGCTTTCGCGGCAGCCAGACGGGCGAACTGGTGTTCGAGGACTGCCGCGTGCCGATCGCGAACCTGGTGGGCCCGGAGAACGACGGCGTGAAGATCGTGATGAGCGGTCTGGACCTCGAACGCGCACTGGTCGCTTCGCTGTGCGTGGGCATTGCCGAGCGCGCGCTCGACCTGAGCGTGGCCTACGCCGGCACGCGCCAGCAGTTCGGCAAACCGATCGGCAGCTTCCAGATGGTGCAGGCGCTGCTGGCCGAGATGTACACCGACACCGAGGCCATGAAATCGCTGGTCTGGCGCACGCTGGCCGATGTGAACGACCTCGAGATCGGCGGCGGCGGCCGAGGCCAGGCGCACAAGCTCACCGCAGCGTCCATCCTGTTCGCCGGCGAGGCCTGCAATCGCGTGCTCAACAAGGCCGTCCAGGTGCATGGCGGCAGCGGCTACATCTGGGAGTCCGAGATCAACCGCCTGTTTCGCTGCATCAAGATCCTCGAGATCGGCGCCGGCACGTCGGAAGTGCGCAAGCTGATCATCGCCGAGGAACTGTTGCGCTCATGACCGCACCGCTGTCCGGCGATGCCTCGGTGCCCGCACTCCAGGAAACGCCCATGAACGAGTTCTCCACCCTGCAGCTCCAGCGCCGCGGCGCGGCGGCGTGGATCACGCTGAACCGGCCTGACGCGATGAACGCGCTGTCGGGCGCGATGTGCGATGAGCTCTCGCCGCTGCTGGCCCGGCTCGGGCGCGATCCCGAGGTGCGCGTGCTGGTGCTCACCGGTGCCGGACGCGCGTTCTGCGCCGTAGCCGACCTCAAGGGCGCGCTCGGCGACAGCGCGGATGCGCCCGGCGCCGACGACCCGCTGAACGCCTTCCTCGATCGCGTGGCCGACACGATAGACCGGCTGCGCGCCCTGCCCAAGCCGACCATCGCCGCGCTCAATGGCCTGACGATGGCCGGCGGCCTCGAACTGGCGATGGCCTGTGATCTGATGATTGCGGCCGAAAGTGCGCGCATCGGCGACGCGCACGCGAACTTCGGTGTCTTTCCCGGCGCCGGCGGCACTGCCGTGCTGCCGCGGCGCATCGGCCCCACGGCGGCGAAGTACCTGCTGTTCACCGGCGACACGATGGCGGCCGCCGATCTGGTGCCGCTGGGCCTGGTCAACCGTGTCGTCCCCGACGGCGAACTGGTTGCCGAAGTCGACAAGCTCGCCTCGCGCATCGCCTCCAAGAGCCCGCTCGTGCTGCGCCGCATGAAGCAGGCTGTCGCCGACGGTCTGGATCAGCCGCAAGCGACCGCGCTGCGCCTGGAGCGCCTGGTGCTCGACGCGCACCGCCACTCGCACGACATCCGCGAGGGACTCGCGGCCTTCGTCGGCAAGCGCAAGCCCGAGTTCAAGGGTCACTGACGCGCCGCACAACCCAAGGAACCACGCACGACATGAACGCGTCCCACCGCCCTTACGCCTTCGTCGCCGGCATCGGCATGACGCCGACCGGCAAGTTCCTCGACCGCAGCATCAAGCAGCTCACGGCCGACGCCGTGACGGCCGCGCTGGCCGACGCCGGCCTCGCCGTGGGTGACATCCAGGCCGCCTATTTCTCCAACGCGACCCAGGGCGTGCTCGAAGGCCAGACCATGGTGCGCGGCCAGATCGCGCTGCGTCCGCTCGGCATCGAGGGCATCCCCGTCTTCAACCTGGAGAATGCCTGCGCGAGCGCCAGTTCGGCGTTCAACCTGGCCGTGCAGGCGGTGCGCGCCGGCGAGGTGGACGTGGCGCTGGCCGTCGGCGCCGAGAAGATGTTCTGCACCGACAAGGCCAGGATGTTCAGCGTCTTCGACGGCGCCTGGGACTTGCAGACGACGGATGCCAACAAGAACACGCTGCTGGCGATGGGCCACGGCATCGACCCTCCCGAGGGCAGCACGTCGAAGGCGCCGTACAGCCTGTTCATGGACATCTACGCCGCCTTCGGGCGCTTTCACATGCGCGAGTTCGGCACCACACAGCGGCAGTTCGCCGCAGTGGCGGCCAAGAACCACGGCCACTCGGCACACAACCCGCTGGCCCAGTACCGCAACACGTACACCATCGACGAGATCCTCGCCGCCCCGCCCATCACCTATCCGCTGACGCTGCCGATGTGCGCGCCCATCAGCGACGGCGCCGCGGCCGCCATCGTCTGCTCCGAGGCGGTGCTTGCGCGCCTGACCCACCGGCGGCGTGCCATCCGCGTGCTCGCCTCGGTGGTCGCCACCGGCTCGACGCGCCGGCCCGAGGACGTGGGCCAGCACATCACGGTCAAGGCTTCGAAGCTGGCCTACGAGCGCGCCGGCGTCGCGCCGAAGGACATTTCGGTGGCCGAGGTGCACGACGCCACCGCGATCGGCGAGATCGTGCAGTCCGAGAACCTGGGCTTCTGCGAGTTCGGCGCCGGCGGCGCGCTGGCCGAAAGCGGTGCGACCACGCTGGGCGGCCGCATCCCGATCAACACATCGGGCGGGCTGGAGTCCAAGGGCCACCCGATCGGTGCCACCGGCATCGGCCAGTTGCACGAACTCGTCATGCAGTTGCGCGGCGAGGCCGGCCCGCGCCAGGTGCAGGGCGCACGGCTGGCGATCGCCGAAAACGGTGGCGGCCTGTTCGGCATCGAAGAAGCGGTCTGCGCCATTACCATACTCGGCCGCTGACGCCGGCACCCACCATCCCGAGTCCACCGCACTGGTCCCATCGCATGAACTTCCTGCCCACCGAAGAACAACGCCTGGCCGTCGAGGGCTTCAACCGCTTCCTCGAGACCAAGCTACGCCCCATCGTGCAGCGCTATCAGCCCGACAAGCTGATCGAGAAGGAGCGCATGCTGGAGATCTTCCAGCTCATGCTGCCCTACGGCATGGGCGGCAACGGCATCATCGCCGAGAAGCACGGCGGCATGGGCATGCCCTGGCTGACCTATGCGCTGATGTACGAGCAACTCGCGCGCGTCTCGGGCGACGTCGCGATCTCGCTGCTGATCCAGCAGCTCGGCGCCTATTCGCTCGAGGTCTGCACGAACGAGGCGATGCGCGACAAGTATCTGCCGCGCATGCTGCGCGCCGAGATCATCGCCTGCAGCGGCATCAGCGAGCCCGGCGTCGGCTCCAACGTGGCAGAGGTGACCTGCCGCGCGAAGCAGGACGGTGACCACTACGTCGTCACCGGCGAGAAGACCTGGATCTCCAACGGCCATTACTCCGACTTCTGCATGGTGATCGTGCGCACGTCGGACGATGGCGCCAAGGGCCTGTCGATGATCCTGGTCGACCGCGCCGAGCACGGCTACGAGAGCCGCAACATCGACAAGCTGGGCCTGAACAGCACCTCGACCGCGCAGCTGTTCTTCGACAACGTGCGCGTGCCCTCTGGCAACATGATGATCGCGCCCGGCGCCGGGCTGAAGAACACGCTGGTGCTGTTCGAGAAGGCGCGGCCGATGGTCGGCCTGACCTCCGTGGGGATCGCCCAGGCCGCGCTCGACAAGGCGGTGGCCTATGCCAAAGAGCGCCGCCAGCACGGCAAGCCGATCGGCGCCCACCAGCTCATCCAGGGCATGCTGGCCGAGGCCGCGATCGAACTCGACGCCGCCAAGCTGCTGGTCTATCGCGCCTTCAACCTGATCGACCACGGCGTGCGCTGCGAGGTCGAAAGCGCAATGGCCAAGTGCCACGCCACCGAGATCGCGGTCGACGTGGCCTCCAAGGCGGTGCAGATCCACGGGGGCAACGGCATCACCAAGGATTTCGGCGTCGAGCTGCTGTTCCGCAACGCCCGCATGATGACCATCCCGGACGGCACGACCGAGATCCAGAAACTCATCATCGGCCGCGCCCTCACCGGGCTCAACGCGTTTTCCTGACCATGCCCAAGCCCGCCACGACCGGCGTGGTCAGTGCCGCGCCCGTTCTCCACGCCGAGGGCATCACACTGCGCTTCGGCGGTGTCACCGCACTGTCCGATGTCAGCATCGAGGTCCGGCCCGACGAGATGCTGGCCATCATCGGCCCCAACGGCGCCGGCAAGAGCTCGCTGCTCAACGTGCTGAGCGGCTTCTACCGCCCGCAGCAGGGCCGCGTGCAGTACGAAGGCCGCGATCTGCTGGGCCGGGCCGTGCATGCCATCGCTCGCGACGGCGTGGTGCGCACCTTCCAGGGCACGCACCTGTTCTCCAACATGAGCGTGCTCGACAACATCCTGATCGGGCGCTTCAGCCACATGCGTTCCAGTCTCGCCCAAGCCTTCCTCTACTTCCCCTGGACACAGCGCGAGGAAGCCCGCCACCGCGAGGTGGCCGAGAACATCATCGAGTTCCTGGAGATCGAGAACATCCGCCACCAGCCGGTGGGCTCCCTCGGCTACGGATTGCGCAAGCGCGTCGACCTCGGCCGGGCGCTGGCCATGGAACCCAGGGTGCTGCTGATGGACGAACCCATGGCCGGCATGAACACCGAGGAGAAGGAAGACCTGGCCCGTTTCGTCATCGACGTGCGCGAGGCCAAGCGCATCCCCGTGGTGCTGGTCGAGCACGACATGGGCGTGGTGATGGACCTGGCCGACCGCGTGGCCGTGCTCGACTTCGGGCGCAAGATCGCCGACGGCACGCCGGCGCAGGTGCAGGCCGACGCGGCCGTGATTCAGGCTTACCTGGGTGCGGCGGCATGAATGGCGGCACGACGGCCCTGACCAAGCAGGCTGCGCCACCCGCGCCCGCGGCCACGACGCGAGCGACCGCCGCTGCCGCCAGCGG
>JBASTF010000390.1:0-3462 GCA_049274755.1 Rubrivivax sp.
CTGCAGCCGCGGCAGCTGCGAGGGCCGCAGCGCCAGGGCGCGCCAGTGCCAGTTCCAGCGGCCGGCCCATTGCTGCCGGCGGTAGTCGAAGGGCAGGTAACCCACCTGACTGGCGGCCGAGTCCACCCAGTCGCCGACCAGCTGGTGCTGCAGCCAGCCCGAGAGCAGCGTGAAACGTTCGCAGCGTTGCCACAGCGCCGGTTCGTGTTGGGCCAGCCAGTTGGCATCGGCCTGGCGCTGCAGGTGGCGCAGCAGTTCGCGCGCGCCGGCCAGCGTGAAGGCCGTGCTCCAGCACACGCCCAGCGGCGGCGGTGCGCTGCACAGGCGCTGGTCGGGCCAGACGATGGCCGGCCGCAGCGGTGTGCCGTCTTCGGCGGCGCAGACCACGGTGCCACGCTGCGTGGTCAATGCCAGTGCGGCGATGCGGGCCGGGTCGACATCGCGCCACAGCGCCGTGCAGGCCCGGCCCAGCGCCTGCCAGTAGACGGCGGCGTCCTGCTCGGCCCAGCCGGGCTCGGGGGCCGTGTAGGGCGGCTGCAGCGGCAGCTGGCAACGCGCCAGCTGCCTGCCACCGCCGTCCACGACGACGGCACGCACACTCTGCGTGCCCACGTCCAGGGCCAGCAGCAGGTCGGTGGTGGCCATCATGCAGCCCACCCCATAATCGCTTGCACAACATCACGAGGAGACACCTTCATGTTCTACCGTGCCATCGGTGCTGCGCTCGTAGTGGCTTTCTCTGCCCCGGCGCAGTCGGCCTGCCTGGCCGATGCCCAGGTGTCGGCGATGTTCGATGCGATGGCCGCGCGCCAGCCGGCCGTCACGCCCGAAGGCCTGAGTGCTGCCGATGCCGAGTGCACACGCGCCAAGCTGCAGCGCCTGCTGGAGATGGACTACGGTGCGCCGGTGGGTTTCAAGGCCGGGCTGACGAACCCGGCGGTGCAGAAGCGCTTCAATGCCACGGCGCCGGTCTGGGGCCGGCTGTACAGCCGCATGCTGCTGGAGAACGGCGCCAGTGTCGAAGCCGCCTTCGGCGCGCGCCCGCTGTTCGAGGCCGACCTGCTGGTGCGTGTCAGCGACGCCGCGATCAACAACGCGAAGACGCCGGAAGACGTGCTGCGTGCCATCGACCAGGTCATTCCCTTCATCGAACTGCCCGACCTGGTGGTGATGGCGCCGCCGAAGCTGGACGGTGCCGGCGTCACCGCCATCAACGTCGGCGCGCGGCTGGGTGTCACCGGCACGCCGATTCCGGTGCCGACGACACGTGCCGAACGTTTCCAGCTGCTGGACGGCCTGCGCGACATGACGGCCATCGTCAGCGGCGACGGCGCCGAGCTCGACCGCGGCAAGGGCAGCGACGTGCTGGAGCACCCGCTGAACGCCGTGGTCTGGCTGGCGCAGGATCTGAAGCGCCTGGGCCAGGCGATGCAGCCCGGCGACCTGATCAGCCTGGGTTCGTTCTCGAAGCTGCTGCCGCCCAGGTCCGGCCTGAAGGTCGAGGTGCGTTACGAAGGCCTGCCGGGCACGCCGAAGGTCAACGTCACGTTCAAGTGAAGCCGGGCACTGCGCCGGATAATGGCGCATGACCGTCCGAGACATCCTGAAGATGGGCGACCCGCGCCTGCTGCGCGTGGCGCCCCCGGTGACCCAGTTCGACACGCCCGAGCTGCATGCGCTGGTGGCCGACATGTTCGACACGATGGCCGCCGCCAACGGCGCCGGCCTGGCGGCGCCGCAGATCGGTGTCGACCTGCAGCTCGTGATCTTCGGTTTCCAGAAGAACGAGCGTTACCCCGAGGCGCCGCCGGTGCCGCAGACGGTGCTGATCAACCCCGTCATCACGCCGCTGTCCGACGAACGGGTGGACGGCTGGGAAGGCTGCCTGTCGGTGCCGGGGCTGCGCGGCGTGGTGCCGCGCTACAGCCGCATCCGCTACACCGGCTTCGACGCCCAGGGCCGGGCGATCACCCGCGAAGCCGAGGGTTTCCATGCAAGGGTGGTGCAGCACGAGTGCGATCATCTGGTCGGCCGGCTGTACCCCACACGCATGGATGACTTGACGAAGCTGGGCTTCACCAGCGTGCTGTTCCCCGATCTCGACCCGGCCAGCGACGACGATTGAGGCCCGCGGAAACAGTGCTTTACAAGCCGTGTCGTCAGCGTCGCAGCAGCGCGGAGCGTTGACGGACCATGTGGCGAACTGACTCCCTTCTCCGCTGGCTGGCAGCTCCGCTGCTGGCCCTGTCGTTGATCCCGATGGGCGCCCGGGCCGAAGACGACCCGCCGGGCCGGGTGGGGCGCCTGTCGGAGATGCAGGGCAGTGTGTCGTACTACGACGCCGAACAAGGCCAGTGGATCGCGGCCTCGCGCAACCGGCCGCTGACCAGCGGCGACCGCTTGTCCACCGACGGCGACGCCCGCGCCGAACTGCGCATCGGCTCGTCGACGCTGCGCCTGGGCGAAGGCAGCGAGATCGAGCTGCTGCGCGTCGACGACGACAAGGTCAGCGTGCAACTGCACAGCGGCCAGCTGGCCCTGCGCATCCGCGACCGCGAGGTTGCCGCCGAAACCGAGATCGTCACCAACGAAGCCCGGCTGCGCCCGCTGCGGGGTGGCCACTTCCGCATCGACCGCATCGACGACAGCACCTATGCCGCCAGCTGGCGCGGCGAACTGCGTGTCGACGACGGCGGCGACCCCTTCACCATCGACGACGGCCGCCGTGCCGAGCTCTGGCGTGAAGGCGGTGGCCGCCGGCTGCGCTCTGCCTGGGCCGCTATGCCCGACGACGAGTTTGCGCGCTGGGTGGCCCGCGACGACAAGCGCGACGAGCGCACGGTCTCGAACCGCTATGTCTCGCCCGAGATGACCGGTGCCGAAGACCTGGACCGCCATGGCCGCTGGGAGCAGCACCCCGAGTTCGGTGCCGTCTGGGTGCCAGTGGCGGTGCAGGCGGACTGGGCGCCGTACCGCTACGGCCACTGGGCCTGGATCCGCCCCTGGGGCTGGACCTGGGTCGACGACGCACCCTGGGGCTTCGCGCCTTTCCACTACGGCCGCTGGGTCAACTGGGGCGGGCGCTGGTGCTGGACGCCTGGCACCTACGTGCGCCGTCCGGTCTACGCCCCGGCCCTGGTGGCCTGGGTGGGCGGGCCGAACATCGGCATCTCGCTGACCATCGGCGGCCCTTCGGTCGGCTGGGTGCCGCTGGCGCCGCGTGAGGTCTACGTGCCCTGGTACCGCTATTCGCCGCGTTATGGCGAACGCGTCAACGCCCGCCCGCCGGGCAGCGGCTGGCGTGTGCCGGTGCCCACCGGCCCCATCATGTACGGCAACCAGGGAGTGCCGAATGCCGTGACCGTGGTGCCGCGCGACGTGCTGGTGCGGCGCGAGCCGGTGGCACGGGCCGTCATCGAGGTGCGGCCCGGCAACCAGCAGCAGCACGGCCCGGTGCAGGCG
>JBASTF010000391.1:0-15980 GCA_049274755.1 Rubrivivax sp.
GGCCTGGCGCAGCACGAGGGCACTCAGCGCAGGCGCGTCGGTGCCGATCAACAGCGCGCGGCCATGGCGCGTCAGGCTGCGCGCCAACGCGCGGTGCATGCGCAGGCCGAGATCGCCGGTGCCCTGCTCGGTCAGGCCGGCGCCGACCTCGGCTGCGGCGGCCTGCAGCGCGGGGTGCGAGGCATCCGGGGCAGCGCACAGCTCGACAGGCCCGACATCCGCCGCCACCGCCTGGGCCAGGGCATGGTGCAGCATGCGCTCGGCCAGCGCCGCTGCCCCGGCTGCGCCCAGCGCAGGTGCGAGCCGGGTCTTCGCCAGGCCAGGCACGGGCGCCTTGGCGAACACGATGACCGCCGTGCTCACCGGTAGGCCTCTGCCAGACGCGCGGCCGACTCGCCGCGCCAGTAACGCCAGCGCAGCCGCCACATCAGCACGATGGTGCGCCAGACCCCGCGCTGCTCCCAGCGCCGGCCAGAGGTGCAGACACGCGCGCTCAGGCAGGCCGGACGGCTCAGGCGCTTCAGGCGGCGCGAGAGTTCGATGTCTTCCATCAGCGGCTGGACCGGGAAGCCGCCGACGCGATCGAATGCCGCGCGGGTGACGAAGATCGCCTGGTCGCCGGTGGCGATGCCGCTCAGCCGTGAGCGCAGGTTCATCAAGGCCGCCACCACGCGCAGCATCCAGGGCCGGCCTGCGATGCGCACATCGAAGCGGCCCCAGTCGGCGCCGCCCGCCAGAGCCTGCAGTACCAGCACATCGGCCAAGGGCGGCAGCCGGGTGTCGGCGTGAAGGAACAGCAGGGCTTCGGCACGGGCGAGCGCAGCACCGGCATTCATCTGCACGGCCCGGCCGCGCGCTGATGTCGCCACGGCGTCCACCCAAGGGGCCGCGAGATGCGCCATGCCATCGGTGCTCGCGCCGTCCGCCAGCACGATCTCGACGCCGCGCGCACGCAAGGGCTGCAGCGCAGCCAGCGTGGCCTCGATGCCGCCAGCCTCGTTCAAGGCGGGCATGACAATGGACAAGACGGGCTTCATCGTGCGTCGTTCAGCGCCCAGTCGTAGTCGGTGAAGGCGATGTCCAGCTTGGCGCCGCGGACGCGTTCACGGTCGGCTGGCGCATCGGCCAGCTGCTCGGCATAGCGCGCGGCGAAGGCCGGCAGCGACGCGATGCCCCGGTGGCCGAGCCGGAAGTCCTCGCCGTACCAGTCGAAGATCTTCGACAGCTCCAGCCGCCCGCGCTGCGCGTTGAAGCGGTTGCGCGTGCGGTCGCTCATGAAGCGCAGCGTCTGCTCGTCCATCTGCGCATCCAGCCGCGCCGCCACGAAGGCTTCTTCGCGCAGCGCCGGGCAGCCGATGCTGGCGCAGTTGACCGCGAAGTGCACGCGCGGGTCGTCGTAGTCGCCACGCTTGCGAAGCATCGCGTGTTCGATGTCGTCGAGCGAGACATTGCCGCCCAGCAAGGAGATCCACTTCGGCTTCCAGGGGCTGCTCAGCAGGCTGCCGAGGTCCTTGATCGACTTCAGGTCGGGGTACTTCGTCAGGATCAGCTCGACGGTGAAGGCGTTGTAGGCGTTGATCAGGAAGGCCTGGCGCTCGGCCTTGGGCCAGCCGGCAAAGGTGGCGGGCGCCACCGCCGACAGGCTGTCGAGGTAAGCCTTCAAGGCCGTGCGGTCGGCCGCAAAGCCGGCATAGGCCACCTGCGTGGTCTGCCCGCCGCGCACCACGCGGACATGCTTGCGCAGCAGGGTGGTGAAGGCGGCGTGGCTGTGGTCGAACCCCGGTGTCTGGGCCTGCGCAGGTCGAAGCGCCGCCGAAGCCGATGCAGCCAGCGCCAGGCCCAGCCAATGCCGTCGAGAAATAGTCGTCATGCCCGCTCCCAGGCGTGGTAACGGCCGACCCACTGCAGCAGCTTCTGCGGCGCATGCGCGCGCTTCCACTCGCCGGCCACGTACTTGTTGGCCTCGGCCAGCGTGGGGTAGGTGTGGATGGTGCCGAGGATCTTGTTCAGCCCCAGGCCATGCTTCATGGCCAGCACGTACTCGGCCAGCAGGTCGCCGGCGTGCTCGCCGACGATGGTCACACCCAGGATCCTGTCCTTGCCCGGTACGGTGAGCACCTTGACGAAGCCGTGTGCGGTGCCGTCGGCGATCGCCCGGTCGAGGTCGTCGATGCCGTACTTCGTCACCTCGACCGCGATGCCCTGCTCCTTCGCCTCGGTCTCGCTCAGGCCCACGCGCGCCACCTCGGGGTCGGTGAAGGTGGCCCAGGGGATCACGCTGTAGTCGGCCTTGAACTTGCGGAAGCGGCCGAACAGCGCATTGACGGCTGCATACCAGGCCTGGTGGGCGGCGGTGTGCGTGAACTGGAAGGGCCCGGCAACGTCGCCCACGGCATAGATGTTGGGGTACAGGGTCTGCAGGTAGGCGTTGGTCTGAACAGTCTTGCGCGGCGTGAGCGGGATGCCCAGTTCCTCCAGCCCGTAGCCGGTGACGCGCGGGCTGCGGCCCACGGCGCACAGCAGTTCGTCGAAGGGGATCACCACCTCGCGTTCGCCGTGTTTGGCGATCAGGCGCTTCTGGCCGTCCGCCACCTCGATCCGCACCGCCTGGTGCCCGGTGAGCACGTTCACGCCATCGGCGCGCAGCGAAGCGGTCACCAGTTCCGACACCTCCGGGTCTTCGCGCACCATGATGCGCGGCGCCATCTCCACCTGCGTGACGGCGCTGCCCAGGCGCGCAAAACTCTGCGCCAGTTCACTGCCGATCGGGCCGCCGCCCAACACCACCAGGCGCTTGGGCAACTCGGTCAGGCCCCACACCGTGTCGCTGGTCAGGAAGCCGGCTTCCTTGAGGCCCGGAATGGGCGGCACGAAGGGGCTGGCACCCGCGGCGATGACGATGTTCTTTGTGGTCAGCGTCTGCTTGCCGCCATCAGCCAACGTCACCTCCACCGTCCACGGGCTGGTGATGCGGGCATGGCCCTGCAGCACTTCGACACCCAGGCCGCTGTAGCGTTCCACCGAATCGTGCGGCTCGATGTCTTTGATGACGCCGTGCACGCGCTTCATCACCGCGGCGAAGTCCACCCGCCCGGCGGCCTCAGCCACGCCGAGTTCGTGCGCCTTCTTCAACTGCCGGGCCATCTTGGCCGAGCGGATCAGCGCCTTGCTCGGCACGCAGCCGAAGTTCAGGCAGTCGCCGCCCATCTTGTGGCCTTCGATCAGCGTGACCTTGGCCTTGACGGCCGCCGCGATGTAGGCCGAGACCAGCCCGCCCGCGCCGGCGCCGATGACCACCAGATTGCGGTCGAAGGAACGGGGCTTCGTCCACTTCGCATAGACCTTGCGCTGCGCCAGCCAGCCCACGCCGGCCTTGGCCAGCAGCGGGAACAGGCCCAGCAGCACGAAGCTGCCCAAGAGCCCTGGCGAGAGGATGTCCCCCGGCGACTGGATGGCGGCCAACTGCGTGCCCGCGTTCACGTACACCGCGGTTCCGGCCAGCATGCCGATCTGGCTGACGGCGTAGAAGCGGCCGGCACCCATGGGCGTGAGGCCCATCAGCAGGTTGATCAGCCAGAACGGGAACACCGGCACCAGGCGCAGAGTCAGCAGATAGAAGGTGCCGTCCTTCTTCACGCCGTCGTTGATGGGCGCCAATGCCTTGCCGAAGCGGGCCTGGATGGTGTCGCGCAGCAGGTAGCGAGCCGCCAGGAAGGCCAGCAACGCGCCCAGGCTGGACGCAAAGCTCACCAGCAGCAGGCCCCAGCCCAGGCCGAACATGGCGCCGGCGGCCAGCGTGAGGATCAGCGCGCCCGGGATCGACAGCGCCGCAGCGGCCGCATAGACGACAAAGAACAGCCCGGCCGTGGCCAGCGGCGCGGCCTGCACACGCGCCTGCAGGGCATCGCGACTGGCCTTGAGGTTGTCCAGCGTCAGCAGCGCGCCCAGGTCGTACTGCCGCCAGGCCCACAACGCGAGCAGCGCCAGGGCGGCTGCGCCGGCCCACAGCCAGGTCTTGTGGGGGCGCGCCATCACAGCACCCCTGCAGCCTGTGCCGCCGCACCCGCCGGGGTCGCCGTGGGCGACGCGGCCTCCAGCGCCCCGCCGCAGCTGCTGCCCTGCCCAGCCGTGCAGCCGTAGCAATGGTCGGCGATGCGGATGTCGGTGCCCGCCGGGTCATGGCGCAGCAGATCACGCAGGTGCGGCCGCGGCTGCCCGCCCACGTGGGCACGCAGGCCGAGCATCTGGTTGAAGTCGCAGTCGTAGAGAAAGCCTTGCCAGTCCACGCTGAGCAGGCTGCGGCACATCACGGTGTCGAGGTTCTCGGCGCGGTAGCTGCCGCGCAGCAACTGCATGTAGCTGCCGAAGGTGCCCTTGCTCACCAGCGTGCTGCCGAAGCGCTGGATGGGCATGTTGGTCAACGCGAAGAGATGGTCGAAGCGAATGCCGAAGTGCAGCAGCAGTTCGCGCTTGTAGTCGGCCTCCAGCGGGCCTTGCGGCGGCGGCAGCACGGCGCCCTGCGGGTTGTAGACCAGGTTGAGCACCAGGCCGCGGCTGGCGTCGCCATAGCCCAGCGCATTGAGCTGGCGCAGGCCGGCGATGCTGCGCTCGAAGACACCGTCGCCGCGCTGGCGATCGACATTGGCCGGCGAGTAGCACGGCAGCGAGGCGGTGATCTCCACACCCTGCTCGGCCAGGAACACCGCCAGATCCTCCTGGCCGGGCTCGGACAGGATGGTGAGGTTGCAGCGGTCAATGACCCGCACGCCCAGCGCCCGGGCCTGGCGCACGAGGTCGCGGAAGTGCAGGTTCAGCTCAGGCGCACCCCCGGTCAGGTCCAGCGTCGAGACCTGGCGTTCGCGCAGCACGTCCAGCACCAGCGCGATGGTCTCGCCGTCCATCATCTCGGTGCGCTGCGGGCTGGCCGCCACATGGCAGTGCAGGCAGCTCTGGTTGCACTTGTAGCCCAGGTTGACCTGCAGGGTATCGAGCGACCTGCGCCGGATCGGCGGAAAGTCGGTGGCGGCAAGCAAGGGCAGCGTGGCGTGCATGGGCGACAAGGGCGAGATGTGGCAACGCCAAGTATTCGGCGCTTCACGCCAAACGGTTACAGCACCCGACACGCGGCCGTCCCGCCGCCCGGAGCCCGGCACAAACCCTGAGCGATGTCCCCGTAACCGCCAGGCCGATCGCGGCGAATCGATGGGTGGAGCACGCCACTGGCCTTCAACCCGTCAACGGGGCCGAGGCGTCCCGCCGATCGGCGCACCGCGTCGTCGGTGCCTGCAACCCGCCTTCATCCATTCAGGAGTGTCCCCATGTCCCTTGCCAAACCCACCACCGCCCAAGCCGCCGCCCTCGCACTCGCCGTCGGTGCAGCGCTCACCCTGGCCCAGGCATCGGCCCACGCCCAGCCCGCCGACAAGGAAAAGTGCTTCGGCGTTGCGCTGAAGGGCAAGAACGACTGCGCCGCCGGCCCCGGCACCACCTGCGCCGGCACCAGCACCCGCGACTTCCAGGGCAACGCCTGGAAGCTGGTGGCCAAGGGCACCTGCGAGAAGACCGAGAGCAAGACCTCGGCCTCCGGCTTCGGCCAGCTCAAGGAGTTCAAGGAGAAGAAGGCCTGATCGCTGCTGACTTCCATGCTGAAGCCAGAGCGCCTGCACGCCTGATCACCCTGATCGACCAGCCCGCGACCATGCCCGCGCCAGCCTGCCCATCATCCCTGCTCGCCGGGGTGGGCCTCAAGATGGCCCATGCATCGGCGCTGCTGGCGCGCGGCGCGGGCGCGTTCCTCGGCGGCGCCGGCTTCGTCGAGGTGCATGCCGAGAACCACATGGTCGACGGCGGCCCCATGCTGCGGCAACTGGAACGGGTGCGCGAGCAGGGGCCGCTGTCCATCCACGGCGTGGGCCTGTCGATCGGCGGTGACGGCCCGCTGGACACCGACCATCTCGACCGGCTGGACCTTCTGCTCAGGCGCTTCGAACCTCGCTGGTTCAGCGAGCACCTCGCCTGGTCCAGCCACGGCGGGCGATGGTTCAACGACCTGCTGCCGCTGCCCTACGACACCGCCACGCTGAACCGCGTGTGCGACCACGTCGACCAGGTGCAGGCGCGGCTGCGGCGCCCGCTGCTGCTGGAGAACCCCAGCACCTACCTCGGCTACACCGGCTCCGCGATGGACGAGGCCGGCTTCCTGGCCGCCATCGTGCGGCGCACGGGTTGTGGCCTGCTGCTGGACGTGAACAACGCCTACGTCAGCGGCGTGAACCACGGCCGCGACCCCTGGGCGCTGATCGACACACTGATCGAGGCCCTGCCCGCCGGCACCGTGGGCGAGATCCACCTGGCCGGTTTCGCCGAGGACCGCGATGCTGCCGGCGACCGGCTGCTGATCGACCACCATGGCGCCGCGGTGGACGCGGCCGTGTGGTCCTTGTACGCACGCACCATCGCCCGGCTCGGGCCCGTGCCCACGCTGATCGAACGCGACAACCATCTGCCGGCGTTTGCGGCGCTGGAGGCGGAGGCGCAGCGTGCACTCGACCTCCAGCGCGCGGCAAGCGGCCGGCGCACCGAGCGTCTGGTGCCGGCATGACGCGGCCCTCAGCAACCACGGCCATGCGTCCCGCGCCCCCCACGGCACACGCCTTCTCCGCCGCGCTGCTCGATGCGTCACTGCCGCCGCCGGCCGGCCTGCATGCGTGGAACGGCTCCGACCCGGCGGTGCGTTTCGCCGTCTACCGCAACAACGTCGTGCATTCGCTGGTGGCCGTGCTGGCCGATACCTTCCCGGTCGTGCAGCAACTGGTCGGCGACGAGTTCTTCGGCGCCATGGCGCGGCTGTACGTGGTCGACCACCCACCCACCTCGCCGCTGATGCACCGCTACGGCGCCGGCTTGCCGGCGTGGATCGCCGACTTCGAGCCCGCGACGGCCTTGCCCTACCTGTCGGACATCGCGCGGCTGGAGTGGGCGCGGCTGCGTGCCTTCCACGCGGCGGATGCCGAGCCCATCCCCGTGCCGGCGATCGCGGCGCTGATCCAGGCGCCCGAACGCCTGGCCCGGGTGGCCTTGGTGCTGCATCCCTCGCTGGCCATCGTTCGCTCGGCTCACCCCATCGTTTCACTGTGGGCGGCGCACCAACTGGGCGACGCCGAACGAGACGCACGCTTGTCCCAAGTCGCCATGCACCGCGCCGAGGCCGCCCTGGTCTTCCGGGATGCAGCCGACGACGCCCTGGTCATCGAACTGCCTGATGCCGATGCGGCACTGGCCGCCGCCATCACCACGGGCGCGCCCCTGGGCGCCGCGCAGGCCGCCCACCCCCAGGCCGACCTCGTGCGTGTGCTGTCGCTGCTGCTGCAGCGCGGCCTCGTCGCGGGTGTGGCCGAACCCCCTACTGCACCGGAGACCTCCGCATGACCCCCGAATCCTCCGTCCCCTCCGTCCGCTCACCTGCCGGCACCGGCGCTGCACCGACGTCCCTGCTGGGCGCCACCATCACGCAGGCGCACAGCCTGATGGCCCGCATCCCCGAATCGGCCATTGCCCTGCTGGGCCGCTTCTCGGTGGCCGCCGTGTTCTGGAAGTCGGGCCAGACCAAGATCGAGGGTCTGGCCATCGACATCGTCTCAGGGGCCTTCGAGCTGGGCCTGCCGCGCCTGTCGTCGTCGGCGGTGGACCTGTTCCGCGACGAGTACCAGCTGCCACTGCTGTCGCCCGAACTCGGTGCCCTGCTGGCCACGGTGGGAGAACATCTGCTGCCGCTGCTGCTGCTGCTGGGCCTGGGTACGCGCTTCGCCGCGCTGGGCCTGCTGGTGATGACCGCGGTGATCCAGCTGCTCGTCTACCCGGCGGCCTACCCCACGCACGGCGTGTGGGCGGCGGTGCTGCTGTGGCTGATGGTGCGCGGGCCGGGTGTCTTCTCGCTGGACCATGCACTGGTGATGCGGCGACGTGGAACGCCTGCAGGCTGAGATCAGAGCCGGCGACACGCCGGCCGACGTGATGCCAGGCTGCGACGGCGTTGCGGCGGCCTGATCCTGGTGCGGTCTGGCGGCAGGCGACCCATCGCTGAACTTCGCTCGTTCCAAAAGCAGACATCCACGGCTTAGAAGCGCAAAGCCCCCGCCTCAAAGGCCAAGTCAATTCCGTAGCGCGAGACCACGTCAACTGGTCATCGGCCGAATCTGCTGGATCCCCATCCCCATTGCTCCATCAGGCGACGGTCGCGTGCGCTTTCTGCATCGATCGAGTCCTTCGGTAGTTGCTTGAGGCAATCCTCCAACGTCTGAGGATCCGGCTTGTCGGCCGGCTCGGCCTGGGCCTGCGTGCGCGCCGACTTGCCATCCCATGCGAACGGATTGCTGAACACCGGTGGGTCCGGCAGGCAGTCATCTTTGTAGAGCGGGGGGTCGTCCGAGGCAAACGGCGAGAACGAGATGGTCTTCTCGAAGATCAAGGGCTTGCCGGTCGGCGTGGGCGGCCATTGCGCCATGCTGCCGATGGCCTGGCGTGCCAGTCGCTCGGCAACAGCCGATGTAGACCACAGCGTGTCGAGCCGGGTCAAGCTGCCATCGGACGCGATCTCGATCCGGAACCGGACCATGCCTTGGTCAGGGCCTTCGACCGCCGTTCCCATCATGCTGCGGACCTGCTGGCCCCAGGTGTGGCGGTAGCCCTTGCTGTTCTTGAGCTTGTACGTCGAGGCGAAGGCCCATTCTTCTGCCGTGGGCGCCGATGGCGCAGCCATGGATGCAGGCTGGCGCGGGGTGACCGCCTCGGCCACCCTTGGGGCGTCCGGCACGGGCAGGGGCGGAAGCGGCGCGGTCGGAGCATCCGCGGCGCGTATCGAGAGCTCGGGCTCCGGTGCGGACTGCTCCGGCTCGGGCGGCCGGAGGATCAGCACCGTGATCTGTTGCTCGCGCGCCGGCTGGGCCCGCTTGTCCGTGATCGCGGCCATGTTGGTGAAGGCCAGAGCGAACACCAGCGCATGCAAGGCCAGCGAGATGGCCAGGCCAACGACGGGTCGGACGCCCGCGTGGGGCCCGGCATGGTTCGGCACGGCCAAGGTATTCAATGTGCCATTACGGCCGCGTCAGCGGCAGTCCCGCCGCCTGCCATTCGCTGACGCCGTCGAACGTCTTGCGCGCACGGAAGCCGCGCCTCTTCAGCAGCGCCACGGCCTCGTCGGACATCAGGCAGAAGGGGCCGCGGCAGTAGGCGACGATCTCGACACCCTTCGGCAGTTCCGACAGTCGCTGCGCGAGTTCGGCCAGCGGCATCGAGCGCGCAAACGGCAGATGCGCCGTCTCGTACTCTTGTGGCGGTCGTACATCGAGAACGACGACCTCGCCGCGCTTGGCTTGCGCCATCAGCTCCTTGCGGCCGACCTTGGACAGCTGCTCGGGCTCCGCCATCATCTGCTGCACGGCCAGGCGCAGCTCGACCAGGTGCTCTTCGGCGACCTGCCGCAGCGTGACGCCGAGCTGCGCCACGTCCTGCCCGCTCAGGCGGTAGAGCATGCGCTTTCCGTCGCGGCGGCTCTGCACCAGACGCGCTTCCTTCAGCGCTTTCAGGTGTGCACTGGCCAGCTTGATGTCGACCGCCACGGCCTCGGCGACCGCTTCCACCGACTTCTCGCCTTGCGCCAGCATCTCCAGCATCTCCAGCCGCTTCGGGCTGCCCAATGCCTTGCCCACACGGGCGACCTGTTCGTAGAGAAGATCCTTGAGCGCTCGGTTATCCATGGTGTACATTCTAACGATCTTGCGAATGTGTGCATTCAGGACCGACGAGGACTTGCAGCACCTGCCGCGATGGAGCCTATATGGACACTGAAGCCTTCATCCTCGCCTATGAGCCAGCCCTTCGGCTGGCCTCGTTCATCGCGGTATTCGCTGTTGTCGGATTGTGGGAACTCGCGGCGCCCCGCCGCGCGTTGACCGTGTCCAAGCGCATGCGCTGGTCGGCCAACCTCGGGCTGGTCGCATTGAACACCGTGCTGTTGCGGCTGCTGTTTCCGCTGGCGGCGGTCGGCATGGCCGCCTTCGCCACTGCCAACGGCTGGGGGCTGCTGAATCACTTTGACGTTCCTTTCTGGCTGGCGGTGCCCCTGGCGGTGATCGCGATGGATTTCGTGATCTGGCTGCAGCATGTGATGGTGCATGCCGTGCCCGCGCTATGGCGGCTGCATCAGGTGCACCATGCCGACCTCGACTACGACCTGACCACCGGCGCCCGCTTCCACCCGATCGAGATCGGCCTGTCGATGTTGATCAAGTTCGCCACCATCACTGTGCTCGGGCCGCCGGTGCTGGCGGTGGTGATCTTCGAGGCGCTGCTGAACGCGACGTCGATGTTCAACCACGGCAACATCCGGCTGCCCGCGACCATGGATCGCCTGCTGCGCTGGTTTGTCGTCACGCCCGACATGCACCGGGTCCACCACTCGGTGGAAGATGATGAGACAAACTCGAACTTCGGCTTCAATCTGCCCTGGTGGGACCGGCTGTTCGGCACCTACTGCGCCCAGCCGCGCGCCGGCCATGTGGAGATGACCATCGGCATCCACGGCCACCGCAATGTGCACGAAGTGGCGCGGCTGTCGGGCCTGCTCATGCTGCCCTTCCGCGGTGAGGTCGAAGGCTACGCGATCAACCGCCGGCACTGGCCCGAAGGCGGCGTGAACTGATCCATCGGGGGTCGGTGCGGGCCTCACTGCCCTCCGCGCGTCACCGATCGCGCTGTCCGAGTTTGCGAAGTGTCGCGGCCACCAGCGGTGCCACCGACGACGGCGGAAACGGCGACACGCTGCTGACGTTGATTTCGCAGAGCACGTAGCGCTGCGCACCGTCGGCAAGCGCATCGCCCAGCATGAAGTCGCAGTCCCACAGCAGCGGCAGTTTTTCGTGCGCGAGGCCGACGCGCTCGCGCAGCAGCGTGATCCAGGTCGACTCCAGTTGCTGCTTCAAGCCCTGGAGGCTGGGCAGTTCGGGGCCGTGGTACAGACGCGGCCCCGGCGTGGGCGCATCGGGGTGCAGCGCGTTCACGGCCTGCAGGCCGAAGCCGGTGACGCGGTCTTCCACCAGGTAGGCGCGCACCATGCCTTCGGGCAGCCGCGCCTGCCAGGCCTGGTCGATCATGCGGCCGCCGCACTCCGGCTCGAAGTAAGGCGCCAGCGTCGCCTTCAGCACCGGCATGTCCATGCGCTGCGGCGTGCTGCCGCGCTGGGCGTGCTGCACTGTCAGCTAGCCGCTGGCAGACGCTTCGACGCGCCACACGCCGATGCCACTGTGGCCGCGGTGTTGCTTGAGCACGCGCGCGCCCTGCCGCAGCCGCTGCGGCAGCTCGGACTCCAGCTGCGCCAGGCTGTCGATGCGGTGAACGTCACTGCCGAAAGGCAGGTCGCGGGTCTCGAACAGCACGTCCTTGGTGCCCAGGCGCTGGATGGCTTCGGGGTGCGCGCTGACCAGCACACCCGCCTGCGCCACCTCACGCAGCAGCGCATCCAGCCGGTCGCGGCGGCGGCCATCCTCGATCGGGTTGCACCACACCAGCACGGCCTGCACGCGGCGCAGCTGCGCCGCCACCTCGTCGGCGAAGTCGTCGTGATAGACCGCCGGCTCGGCGTCCACGCCGGCGGCAGCCAGCGCTTCGAACAAGGCCGCGAAGCGGCTTGCTGCGGGGTCTGCAAGGTCGCGGGCGGCCCGGTCGCCGGAATACAGCAAGGCGACGCCGGCGGCGCGGGCGCCGGTCATGACGCAGGGCTCAGGGGCTTGTCCACCAGTGGCCTGCCTGCAGCCTGCCAGGCGTCGATGCCCCCGACCAGGTAGCGGGCCTTAAAACCCGCGGCCTGGAGCCGCAGGGCCGTGACGCGGCCCACCTCGTGCCCGTAGACGCAGTACACCAGGAGTTCGCGGCCTGCCGGCAGCTCGGCGGCCCAGGTGGGCACATCGGCAGGGTCGTACCAGCGCGCGCCGGGGATCATCGTGCGTGCTTTCTCGAACACACCTGCACGGCGCACGTCGAAGACCAGCGCGTCACCCACCTGGTCCTGGTTCGCGCCGAAGGGCTCGCCGGCCGCATGCACCGCCCGCTGGTACCGCCCATAGACGGCTGCCCATTCGATGTTGCCCATGAAGGCATCCACGTAGGCGCCCGCCGCCGCGCCGAAATCCATGTGATAGGCATGTTCGTACATGTCGAGTGCCAGGATCGGCACGCCACCTGCCACCACGTGCGTGTGGTCGGCCGCCCACTGGTTGACCAGCGTGCCCTCGCGCGGCTGAAACACCAGCAGCACCCAGCCCGACCCACCGCCCAGGGCCTTGCCCATCGCCATGAACTCTTCGCGCCAGCGTTCGACGCTGCCAAAGCTGGCTTCCAGCATCAGCTTCGCGGCCGGTTCCATCGTCACGCCGTCGCCGCCCAGGCTGGCGAAGTACAGCTCGTGCAACAGCATCGAGTTGGTCGCGATCAACTCTTCGCGCTTCAAGCCGTTCAGCTGGAAGCCGGGCGCCGTGGCGAAAGGCATCGCCGCGAGGTCCTTGCGGATGGCGTTGAGCCGCTTCACTGCGCCACCGTAGTTGTTCTGGTGGTGACTGTTGATCAGCGCAGGCGACAGCCGGCTCAGTGCGGCCGGGTCAAACGGCAGGTCTTGCAGGCGAGCAGTCATGGAAACTCCTTCAACGGATCAGGGGAAGCAGCCAGGTCGACAACAGACCGATGCCTGCGCAGGCACCGAGCAGCGGAATCACACCGACCTTGAATCGGAACAGCGCCACCGCGGCGGCGACGGTGATGAGGGCCGAGATTGCATCGAAGCGCCCGCCGAAGCCCTGGGGCCAGAGCACGTGGTACGCAAAGAACATCGCCAGGTTCAGGATCACCCCGACGACAGCCGCCGTGATCGCCGACAGCGGTGCCGTGAAACCCAGCTTGCCGTGCGTGGCCTCGACCACCGGCCCGCCAGCCAGGATGAACACGAAGGACGGCAGGAAGGTGAAGAAGGTGACCACCGCGGCGGCCACGGCGCCGCCGAGGAGCAGTGCGTCAGGACCGAACACCTGCTTGAGCCAGCCGCCGACGAAACCGACGAAGGCCACCACCATGATCAGCGGGCCGGGTGTCGTCTCGCCCAGGGCCAGGCCGTCGATCATCTGCGGGCCGCTGAGCCACTGGTGCGTTTCGACCGCACCCTGGTACACGTAAGGCAGCACCGCGTAGGCACCGCCGAACGTGAGCAAGGCGGCCTTGGTGAAGAACCAGCCCATCTGCGTGAGCGTGCCCTGCAGGCCATTGAGCGCCACCAGAGCCGCCATCGCCAGCAGCCACATCCCGAGCCCGAAGCCCAGCACCTTGGCCAGGCGGCTGCGTGAGAAGCGGGCGTGCATAGGTGTCGGCGTGTTGTCGTCGATCAGCGCAGGCCCGTAGCTGGCCTTGGCGCTGCCATGCCCGCCGCCCAGCGCAAACACCTGCGGCCAGCGGCGTGCGCCGACGTGGCCGATCAGTGCGGCCGCCAGCACGATGGCCGGGAACGGCGTGTCAAAGGCGAAGATCGCCACGAAGGACGCGGCAGCGATGCCCCACATCCAGCGGTTCTTCAGCGCCCGGGTGCCGATGCGGTGGGCGGCGTGCAGCACCAGGGCCGTCACCGCTGGCTTCAGCCCGAAGAAGATGCCGGCCACCAGCGGCACGTCCCCGAAGCGCAGGTAGATCCACGACAGCGCGATCAAGATGAACAGCGACGGCAGCACGAACAGCGCGCCCGCCACTATGCCGCCCCAGGTGCGGTGCATCAGCCAGCCGATGTAGGTGGCCAGTTGCTGGGCCTCGGGCCCGGGCAGCAGCATGCAGTAGTTCAAGGCATGCAGAAAGCGCTGCTCGCTGATCCATCGACGGCGTTCCACCAGCTCGGTGTGCATGATCGCGATCTGGCCGGCGGGCCCGCCAAAGCTGATGAAGCCGAGCTTGAGCCAGAAGCGGAACGCCTCGGCGAAGCTCACCGAGGATGGCGGGGCCGGAGGGGCGGGAGGGTCAGCCGATGCTTCGGGCACGGGCGTTGTGGCGGTCGTCATGCCGGAGCTCCAGGGGCGGCGTGCAGGGCGTCGAAGACCGCCGCCGCCGCCAGGGTCAGTTGATCGTCATCGGCATGGACCTCGCGCAGACCTGCGAGCACGGCCTCCAGGCCGGCCGCCTCGGGCACCGGGATGCCGCCGATGTCGAGGAAGTGCACAGCGCGCGCGATGCGCTGCAGCCGTGGGTCCGCGTCCAGGCCAAAGCTCGCGGCCAGCACCTCGAAGCTGACGCGTGCGCCGATGTGCGTGAAGCGTGCGCCGTCGTAGTCGAAGCCAAGTGCACCGCGGGGTGCGGGCGTGGATCCGGCGGGGTCGGCCAGCCAGACGAAGCGCGCTTGCGCATCAATGAACCGGCGGATCAGCCAGGCGCAGGCCAGGCGGTCGACCCAGGGCCGGGCGCGTGTGGCCCAGCGCTTGCCCTGGAATTTGCGCGGGTCCAGCCGCGGGATGCCGTGCGGCGCCTGTGCCACGGGTTCGCCGCGCGAGAAGCGCGCATCGAGCGCTTCTCGCAGCGCATCATGTTCGGCCTGCGCCTGCTCGGCCGCTGCGCCCGGGTAGTAGTCGATGCGCAGCAGCGCCTGCAGCGTGTCGGACACGGCGCGCCAACGGCGACGCGCTTCGGTTTCGGGCAGCTCCTGCAAGGCCACCGCCAGGGTTTGCGCTTCATCGCGCCACTGACCGTAGGCCTCGGTGCGGTCGAACAGCGCCAGAATCTCGGCGCGCTGGACCTCGTCGGAAGCGGACAGCTCGAGCACGCTGGCCTGGCCGCCGTGGGCCCTGACCTCGGTCACCAGGGGATCGAAGAGGGCCTTCCTGGAGTCAGGCAGGACATAGACGCCGTCGCGCATCGACCCACAGCCCAGGGTCTTCAGCGCACGCCAGACGCGCAGTCGAACTGCACTGGGCTGCGTCGGCAAGGTGAGAAAGAGCACGCTCCACATGGGGGTAGCATACGCTACAACTCAAGATGTACATATTTCGTCAAACTGGTGACGAAGCTCCGGCGTGGAACCGCGAGCGTCCGCTTTTGATCAGTGGTGGGAAGGTCAGCAATTGGCCGGGTGCCGACCTCGCCGACCGACCGCCCACCAGCATGCCACCCTGCAGCAGTGACAGCGCAGGCCGCGTGCGATTGGGTCACCACCCGTACAAGGCCACGTGCGGAACACTGCCCCGCTCAACCCGCGCACTGCGCGGCCGATACCGTTCAGATGCATGCCGAGCCGCCCACCCAAAGCACGCCTGCCGACGGCGCGGCGGGACTGCGGAGCGGCTCGTCCTTGTCTACCCAACTCGCAGCCGCCTTCGCCGCCCTGCTGGCGTTGATGCTGCTGCTGGTGGCCCTGTCGGCCTGGCACCTGCGCGCCGTGCAGCTGGCTGCCGACCGGGTGGCGCGCGAGGAATGGCCCCGCCTGCTCAACCTGCAGGAACTGGCCACCCATGCCCAGGGTCACGGCGCAGCGATGGCGCGGCTGCTGACGGCGCCGCGGGCACAGCGCGAAAGCATCTACCCGTCGCTGGACGCCGAATCGGCCGCGATGGACAGGCTGACGGGCGAGCTGAAGCAGCGCGTCACTGAACCCGAGGCGCTGGCGCTGGTGAAAGCACTCGACCGCGCGCGCCAGCGCTACCGTGAGGTCTTCGCCGAGGTCGGTGTCTGGATCGAATCGGGTGAGCCTGCCCGCGCAGCGGCCCTGTTCGCCGCCGAAGGCCAGCCGGCGCTCGATCGGCTGGTGACGCTGGCCGGCGATCTGGCGCAGGCCCAGCAGCGTGCGGTGACCGACTGGCAGGCGCGCGCGGCCGACCGCGTGAGCGCCGCGGAAACCCAGTTGATGATCGTGGCGCTGTTGGCACTGGCCGCCGCCGCGCTGCTGGCCCGGCGCATCGGCCGTGGCG
>JBASTF010000392.1:0-1992 GCA_049274755.1 Rubrivivax sp.
GTTCGTGCTGGCGCGCCGCGATCTGCCTGCCGGCGGCTTGCCGCCGCGCTGGTGGCTGCGGGCGGCGGGCTTCTGCGGTCTCAGTGCCCTGGCCGGCCTGCTTGCGCAACCAGGATGGTCCTTGCTGCTGGCCTGGGCCGGTGGCTTGGCGGCGTTTGCCGCCTTTGCATGGTTTTCGCTACTGCACGACGAGGACCGCGAATGGATCCGTGCGCGGCCGGTGCTGCAGCGCTGGAGCAGGCGCTGACAACTGAACTCGCCGGCCGATGTCCTGCCGCCACAAAGTCCTGATAGAACCCTCGCCATGAGCAGAACCCTTGCCCTGCACGCTCCGATCCGCCCCTGGCAGCGCCAGGGCGCGGCAGCGCGCGCTGCGCTGATCGTTGCGGCGCTGCTGCTGGCGCCGCTGCTGGGCCTGATGACGGTGTTCCTGCCCTGGCAGTACGTCGTCGTGCTCGTGGGGGCACCCATCCTCGCCGTGGCCGCCATCAGCTTCCCGCTGGCCGGGCTGGTGGCCGTCTATGCACTGATCTTCGAGGCCGTGCCCGGCTTTCTGCAGCCCGACCTGCCGATTGGCGGCATCCGCTTGAAGCTGTTCGACCTGGCGATTGCCTACCTGCTGGCCATCGCGCTGTGCCGTGCCGTGCTGCAGGGCCGCACGCTGTGGGCGCCGCTGCGCGAGTTCCGCTGGCCGCTGGTGTACCTGCTGGTGGCGCTGGCGGCCTCGGTCTTCTACGTCAAGACCATGGCGCCGAACGACCGCATGCTGGCCGAGGCCCGCGCCCACATCGTCTGGCTGCTGCTGCCGCTGACGGTGTTCACGCTGAGCACACGCGACAAGCACCGCCGCTTCCTGCTCTGCTGCGCGGGCATCGTCGCCGTGGTCTGTGTCTACATGCTGCTGCAGACGGGCCTGGACCTGCGCATCATGACCGGTTCGCGGGTCGAGGCGCTGGATGCAGGCGCCAATGCCGACGTCGTGCGCAGCATCGCCGGCGGCGCGATCTACATCGTCGTCTTCGTCATGTTCCTGACGCTGAACAGGCTGTGGGAAGGGCGTTTGTCGGGCTGGGTGGCACTGCCGCTGCTGCTGCTGCTGCTGCTGGGCATTGCGGTGCAGTTCGGGCGCGGCATCTGGGTGGCATCGGCGATGGGGCTGCTGGTGTCGGCCGTCGTGTTCCGTGGCTTCAGCGGCCTGCTGAAGACGTCGCTGGCGATGGGCACGCTGCTGGCGCTGGCGTTTTCGCTGGTGCTGGTGGTCAAGCCGAAGACGGCCGAAGCGATGCTGGAACGTGTCACCAGCATCCAGGGCGAGATTGAACGCGGCGGCTCCTTTGGCTGGCGCCGCATCGAAAACGAGACCGCCAGGCGTGTCATCGCCGCGCGGCCCTTGATGGGCACCGGTGTCGGCGGCGACTACAAAGGGGTGGTCAGCCGCACGGCTTCGTTCGCCAACGAAACCACCTACATCCACAACGGCTACCTCTATTTCCCGCTGAAGATGGGCATCTGGACGGCAGGCATTCCTTTCGCCTTCATGCTGGCCTTTGCGCTGTGTGTGCGCCGCTACCGCCGCGGCGACGATGGTGGAGGCCTGGATCGTGGCCTGCTGGCCGCGCTGATCGGGGCCTTCGTCGTGCCGCTGGCCGCTTCGTACACGCAGCCGGAGTGGACCAACCCCAAGGGCATTGCCGCCTACAGCCTGCTGATGGCGGTGCTGGTGCAGATGGCGAACCTGGCACGCAGCGAACGCAGCAGCGACGACCAGGGGCCGGCGTGAGCATGGCGGTCTCGGTCGGTGTCGTCCTGGTCAACTGGAACGGCTGGCGCGATTGTGTGGAGTGCCTGGACACGCTGCTGGCAACACCGGCGCCGCCCTTCCATGTCTACCTCGTCGACAACGCCTCGGGCGATGGCTCGGTCGAACACCTGCTGGCCTGGTGCGCCGAACCCCGGGCGCAGCCCGGCTGGCAGGCGCTGCCGCGGCTGCAG
>JBASTF010000393.1:0-2805 GCA_049274755.1 Rubrivivax sp.
GTGAACAGCAGCTCGTAGTCGTCGCCGCCGGCCAGCAGGCACTGGTGTTGCAGCGCCTGCGGCTGCGCGCCCAGCACGGCGCTGCGCGGCAGCGCGTCGACATCCACCGTCGCGCCTACACCCGACAAGCGCATGACATGGCCAAGGTCGCCGACCAGGCCGTCGCTCAGGTCGATGGCGCTGGTGGCAACACCGCGCAGCGCCAGGCCCAGCGGCACCCGCGGCTCGGGCAGTTCCATCGCGCGCCGCACCTCTTCGAAGGCGCTGCCCGGCAGCACCACATGGCCGCGGAAGACTTCCAGCGCCAGCCTTGCGTCGCCCAGGCGGCCGCTGACCCAGATGTCGTGGCCGGGCCGGGCGCCGCTGCGCAGCAGCACCTGTTCCGGCGGCACCTGGCCGAAGGCGGTGATGCAGATGTTCAGCGGCCCGGCCGTGGTGTCGCCGCCGATCAGTTCGATGTCGTGGGCGTCGGCCAGCGCAAACAGGCCCTGGGCCAGCGGCGCGATGAAGGCTTCGTCGGCACGTGGCAGCGACAAGGCCAGCGTGAAGGCCAGCGGCTCGGCGCCGCAGGCCGCCAGGTCCGACAGGTTCACCGCCAGCGCCTTGTGGCCCAGGCGGTCGGGGGCCACGGTGGACAGGAAATGCCGGCCTTCGACCAGCATGTCGCTGGACACGGCCAAGCGCAGGCCGAGGTCGACGTCAATCAGCGCGCAGTCGTCGCCGACCCCCAGGGCGGCGCGCCGTGGTGCGCGGTTGAAGTACTTTTCGATGAGCTCGAATTCGCCCAGCATGGCGGCCTCCCGGACTGCAAGCGCCTGTTATGCGGCGGATTCTCGCAGCAGGTTCGCCAGCTCGACGGCCGACTTGACGTTCATCTTCTCGAACACCCGCGCACGGTGGACTTCGACGGTGCGCACGCTGATCGCCAGCTGGTCGGCGATGCTCTTGTTCGGCCGGCCTTCGATGACCAGCTGCATGACCTCGCGTTCACGTTCGGTCAGCTCGGCCAGCGCGCGGCGCACGCCGTCGTCGCCGCGCCGGCGCTGCAGTGCGTCGGCACTGGCCAGCAGGGCCTGTTCCACGCGGTCGACCAGCGCGTTGTTCGAGAACGGCTTTTCGACGAAGTCGAAGGCACCGCGTTTCACCGCCGCCACCGCCGTCGGCACGTCGCCATGGCCGGTGAGGAAGATCACCGGCATCGCCAGCTGCAGCCCACGTTCACACAGCGTGTCAAACAGCGCCAGGCCGCTGGTGCCGGGCATGCGCACGTCCAGCAGCAGGCACGAGGGCGCGTCGGGCCAGGGCGCGCGGCGTGCGGCGAGAAAACTTTCGAAGGCCTCGGCGCTGGCGAAACCTTCGGACAGCAGGCGGCGCGAACGCAGCAGCCAGGCCAGTGCGTCGCGCACCACGTCTTCGTCGTCCACCAGGTAGACGACGGGAATGCCGAGCGAAGGGTCGAGGTTCATCGCGTCACGCATTGTGCGCGACACGCTCCTCCCCCGCCTCGGCCGTGCGTGGCGCCGGCAAGGTGAATGTGAACTCGGTGCCACGCCCGGCCGGCCCGGCGCTGAAGTCCAGTGCGCCGCCATGCTGTTCGACGACGGTGCGGCACAGGCTCAGGCCCAGGCCCATGCCTTCGCTGCGTGTCGTGAAAAACGGCGTGAACAGCTGCTGCGCCACCTCGGGCGCGATGCCGGGGCCGGCATCGATGACGCTGAAGGTCACCCAGCGTGCATGCACCTGGCGCACCCGCAGCTGCAGCACACGCTGCTCCAGCGGCGTCGCACTTTCCATCGCCTGGATGCCGTTGCGGGTGAGGTTCAGCAGCACCTGCTCCATCATCGTGCGGTCGCAGACCACGCGGGTCTTGGTCGGGATGTCGAGCTCGATGCGGGTGCCGCTCTTGCGCGCCTGCAGCCGCACCAGCGGCATCACGGCTTCGATCAGCAGGTCGGCGGCGATGGTCTCGCGCTGCTGCTCGCGGCGGCGCACGAAGTGGTGCACGCTCTTGATGATGCGGCCGGCACGTTCGGCCTGCTCGGCGATCTTCTCCATCGCCTGCTTCAGCATCTGTGCCGTGTCGGCGTCGGGTTCCTCCATCAGGTTCAGCGAGCCGGTGGCGTAACTTGCAATCGCCGACAGCGGCTGGTTCAGCTCGTGGCTCAGCAGCGACGCCATCTCGCCGACGGTGGCCAGCCGCGCGGTGGCCTGCAGCCTGTCCTGCTGCTGGCGCGACAACTCCTCGATGCGGCGCTGCGCGCTGACATCGAGCACGGCGCTCATCCAGCCGGTGTGCCGGCCCTGGCCGTCGACCAGCGGCGCTTCGTAGATCAGCACCGGAAAACGTTCGCCGTTTTTGCGCATGAACACGGTTTCGTAGCCTTCACGCGCCTCGTGCGCCGGGCGCCCGGCGCCCGACAGCCGTGTGCGCTGGCGCAGCGCGTAGCGTTCGGCATGTTCCGGCGGCCAGTAGGGCGGCGGGCCTTCGGCCATCTCTTCCGGCGAAAAGCCCACCATGGCGCAGAACGCCGGGTTCACGTAGGTGATGCGGCCGTCCATGTCGCGCGCACGCAGGCCGGTGCTCAGCGAGTCCTCCATGGCCTTGCGGAAGGCCAGGGCCTCGGCCAGCGCCTTTTCGGCGCGCGCGCGGCGGCGCACGTCGCGCAGCAGCAGCAGCACGACGGCAAACAGCGCGATCGACAGCCCCAGCACCAGGGCCGTGGCGACGTTGGGGATGACGCTGGGCCGGCCACTGGCGGCGTCGGCCCGCAACTGCAGCGCGGTGCCCGGCAGGTCGACCAGGCG
>JBASTF010000394.1:0-7638 GCA_049274755.1 Rubrivivax sp.
GCGCTGGCCAGCATGCCCGGGACTTCCTCGGGCTGCCGGGCGAGGATGGCTGGCAAGGCACGCTGGTCTGCGACGACTTCAGCGGCTACAAGGCTTGCTTCGAGATGGGCGTGACGGAGGCAGGTTGGCCGGGCTCGGCGTCATCGGGGATCAGTGAGCCGCCGAAGCGCCACTCTTCTGCCAGGTCGGACAGCGTGTCCTTGCCGCGCATCGTCTCGCCGCGCTGGTCCTCGATCTCAAGGCGCCCGTTCTTGCTGATGTAGCGGAAGTGCGCGGCGATGGCCTTCATGCCGCGTCCGCCGCCCGTCACCTTGACCATCACTTGCGGCGCACGACGGACCACCGTCGCCTCGATGCGTTTGCGGATTGCAGCTGCGCGCTGTCGGGCAGCGTCGCCACTGAGGCGTGGTTGCGGCTTCACCTTGACGACGCGGTTGCCCGGATAAAACAGGCGGTCGCCCCAGGTGATCAGGATGCCGTCGATGTTGGGTGGCGATGAGACCAGCCAGGTAGGCGCCTCGTGACATGCCCGCTGCGCGCGCACCGGCGCCAACTTGCTGCGCCTCGGCGGCAGTCATTCGGATCGACAGCTTGACGCTGGCGGCACGTGAGGTGCCACCGCCGGTCATGTTTGCGCGTTGGGGCTCGCACTCAACGGCGAGCCCGAGAACCTTCTCCTTGAAGCGCCCGTTGAGTCGGAAGCGGAGGATCCACGAAGCCTTGCCGGCCTGCGCAGCGGTGGTGCTCGCGACGAAGGTCAGTCCTTCGCCGACGCCGCGGTCTACAGGGCCAGCGGCAAGCCAGGCCTTGAGTTCGCGATCGGTGATGGGTCGTTGCTGTCGGTTCATGTCCCAGAGGCTCCTGTGAGGCTGTGGGGTTTTTTGTCGGGTGAGCAGGCCAAGAGCGCCGCGAACCCGAAAAACCCCACCATAAACCCCACAGGTTGCGCGCGCTTCGCTGCGACGCCCTGGGACGGCCCGGGACAAAATATCCTTACACGACAGTGGGTTAGCTCAACTTCGGGGACCCCTTGGGACCCCCCGAAAAGCTACTCAATGTTCTGCACCTGCTCGCGCATCTGCTCGACCAGCACCTTCATCTCCACCGAGATCGCCGTCAGCTCCAGCGCCGGCGACTTCGAGCCCAGCGTGTTCGCTTCGCGCTGCAGTTCCTGGATCAGGAAGTCCAGGCGCTTGCCGAGTTCGCCGCCGGCTTTCAGCAGGCGCTCGATCTCGTCGAGGTGCGAACGCAGACGGCTCAGTTCCTCGGCCACGTCGATGCGGATCGCAAAGGCTGCGGCTTCGGCCAGCGCACGTTCCTGCAAGGCACTGGCGGGCACCGCACTGCTGCCGGCGTTGGCGGCCGTCAGCGCTTCGCTCCAGCGTTCGAGGAAACGCTGCTGCTGGCGCTTCACCACGTCGGGCAGCAGCGGTTCGGCCTGCGCCGCCAGCGCACGCAGCCGGGTGATGCGGTCCAGCAGCATGGTCACCAAGCGTTCACCTTCGCGGGCGCGGGCTTCGCGCAGGCCGGCGATGCAGGCCTTGGCGGCCTCGAGCGCGGTGTCGTCGAGTTTTTCGCTGCCGGTGCCATGGCGGCACAGCGCCAGGATCTCGCCGACCGAGAGGCCACGTGCCTGCGGCATCCAGCCCTGCACCGTGCCTTCCAGGCGCAGCAGGCGGTTCAGCTGTTCGGGGCTGGGCTGTGGCCAGGCCGATTCGGTCTCGCGGTGCGTGGCCACACGCACCTCGATCTTGCCGCGGCGGAAGTTCGCCGCCAGCAGGTCGCGCAGCGCCGGTTCCAGGCCGCGCAGGTCGTCGGGCAGGCGGAAGGCCAGGTCCAGGAAACGGCCGTTGACCGAACGCGCCTCCACCGTCACCGAGGCCGTGGCAGCTGCCTCGCCGGGCTCTGCGCCAGGGCCGCCGGACGCGGCGTTGGCGTAACCCGTCATGCTATAAACTGCCATCGAAGCCCACCCTGAAAACAGCCCGCGATTATGTCAAAGCCCAAGCCCGCCCCGTTGCCATCGGGCACCGTGGTCGGGGGCTACCAGATCGTCAAGAAGCTGGCGGCCGGTGGTTTCGGCGTCGTGTATCTCGCCGAAGGCGAGAACCAGCAGCTGGTGGCGATCAAGGAGTACCTGCCGTCGTCGCTGGCCGAGCGCAGCTCGGGCGAGCTGACGCCGCGCGTCAAGCCCGACAAACAGCCGCTGTACCGGCTGGGGCTGAAGAGCTTCTTCGAAGAAGGCCGCTCGCTGGCGCAGATCAGCCACCCGAGCGTGGTCTCCGTTCTCAATTTCTTCCGCGAGAACGAAACCGTCTACATGGTGATGAACTACCTGCAGGGCGACACCTTGCAGGACTTCATCGTCACCGCACGCGACCTGAAGCGTGACAAGGTGTTTCGCGAGAGCACCATCCGCAGCCTGTTCGACGAGATCCTGCGCGGCTTGCGCATCGTGCACCAGCACAAGATGCTGCACCTGGACATCAAGCCGGCGAACATCTTCATCACCAACGACAACAAGGCGGTGCTGCTGGACTTCGGCGCGGCGCGCGAGGTGCTGAGCAAGGAAGGCAACTTCATCCGCCCGATGTACACGCCGGGCTTCGCCGCACCCGAGATGTACCGCCGCGACGGCAGCCTCGGCCCCTGGACCGACATCTACGCCATCGGCGCCTGCATCTACGCCTGCATGCAGGGCTACCCGCCGAACGACGCGCCGCAGCGCCTGGAGAAGGACCGCCTGGCGCTGAGCCTGTCGCGGCTGCGCAATGTCTACTCCGACAACCTCATCGAGGTGACGGAGTGGTGCATGTCGCTGGACCCGCTGAGCCGCCCGCAAAGCGTGTTTGCGCTGCAAAAGGAACTGGCGCGCGAGACCGAACGCCGCTACACCAAGCTGAGCTTCGGCGAACGCCTGAAGCTGCAGCTGGAAACGCTGAAGACCGGCCAGAAAGCGTAAGGTGGCGGGCATGCGCTTCACCGTCTACCAGGTCAGCCGCAAGGGCGGGCGCGAGAAGAACGAAGACCGCATGGGCTATTGCTACACGCGGGATTCGGGTCTGTTCGCGCTGGCCGACGGCATGGGCGGCCATCCGGAAGGCGAGGTGGCTTCGCAGCTGGCGCTGCAGACGTTGGCGGCGCTGTTCCAGCGTGAGGCCCGGCCTTCGCTGCGCGAGCCGCTGCGTTTCCTGCACGAGGCCATCATCGCCGGCCACCACCAGCTGCTGCGCTACGCCACCGAACGTTCGCTGGTCGACACGCCGCGCACCACGGTCGTGGCCTGTCTGCTGCAGGGCAACTCGGCCTACTGGGCGCATTGCGGCGATTCGCGGCTCTACCTGGTGCGTGGCGACAAGCTGATCGCCCGCACGCGCGACCATTCCTACAGCGAGCTGCAGGAAACGCTGTCGCAGGTGGTGCCGATCGGCGAACGCTTCAACCGCAACGTGCTGTTCACCTGCCTGGGCAGCCCCGGCAAGCCGGTGGTCGACACCGCCGGCCCGCTGGTGATGCACCCTGGCGACCGTGTGCTGCTGTGCAGCGACGGCCTCTGGGGCAGCGTCAGCGACGCCGGCATCACCGAGATGCTGGCACGGCGGCCGATTTCCGATGCCGTGCCCGAGATGGTCGAGCAGGCCTTGCGCCATGCCGGCGCCAAGAGCGACAACGTCACCGCGCTGGCGGTCGAATGGGAATCGGCCGAAGACGGCGACAGCGCCAGCGGCGTGTCCACGCTGTCGCTGGGCGAGGAGGTGTTTGCCTCCACCATCCAGGCCAGCATGCTGGGCACCGACGCGCCCGACGAGCTGGACGACGCCGAGATCGAGCGCTCGATCCGAGAGATCAACGAAGCCATCCAGCGCAGCTCGCAGAAGCGGCGCTAAAGGAACCCCCATGAGTTTTCAGAGATCCGCGGGCCGCGCGGCCAACGCGCTGCGCCCCGTCACGCTGACGCGCCACTACACCCGCCATGCCGAAGGCTCGGTGCTGGTGGCCTTCGGCGACACGAAGGTGCTGTGCACCGCCTCGGTCGAAGACCGTGTGCCGCCGCACAAACGCGGCAGCGGCGAAGGCTGGGTCACGGCCGAATACGGCATGCTGCCGCGTGCCACACACACCCGCAGCGACCGCGAAGCCGCCAAGGGCAAACAAAGCGGCCGCACGCAGGAGATCCAGCGCCTGATCGGCCGTTCGCTGCGCAGCGTGTTCGACCTGAAGGCGCTGGGCGAACGCACCATCAGCCTGGACTGCGACGTGCTGCAGGCCGACGGCGGCACACGCACGGCGGCCATCACCGGCGCCTATGTCGCTGCACACGATGCGGTCAGCTGGCTGCTGGCCCAGGGCAAGATCGCCGCCAGGCCGCTGCGCGACGCAGTGGCCGCGATCTCGGTGGGCATCGTCGACGGCACACCGCTGCTGGACCTGGAATACGTCGAGGACTCGGCCTGCGACACCGACATGAACGTCGTGATGACCGGCAGCGGCGGTTTTGTCGAGGTGCAGGGCACGGCCGAGGGCGTGGTGTTTTCGCGCGCCGAGATGGACCAGCTGCTGGCGCTGGCCGACAAGGGCATCCGCGAACTCGTGGGCCTGCAGAAGACCGCACTGGCGTCTGCATGAAACTGGTCCTGGCCTCGAACAACGCGAAGAAGCTCAAGGAGCTGCGGGCGTTGTTCGCTGCGCTGCCGATCGAGCTGCAGGCGCAGGGCGAGCTTGGCATCGCCGAGGCCGAGGAACCGCACATCACCTTCGTCGAAAACGCGCTGGCCAAGGCCAGGCATGCGGCCGCGGCTTGCGGCGGCGCCGCCATCGCCGACGACTCGGGCCTGTGTGTGCACGCCCTCGGCGGTGCGCCGGGTGTGATCTCGGCGCACTTTGCGCCAGCGCCGGTGGTGAACGGCGACCGCGAAGCCCTGCGTGCCGCGCAGGACGCTGCGAACAACACGCTGCTGCTGCAGCGGCTGGAGGGCATTGCCGACCGCCGCGCTGCTTTCGTCAGCACCCTGGTCGCCGTGCGCCATGCCGAAGACCCGGAGCCGCTGATCGCTTTCGGCCGCTGGAACGGCCAGTTGCTGGCAGCGCTGCAGGGCGAGGGCGGGTTCGGCTACGACCCGCTGCTGTTCATCCCCGATCTCGGTATGACGGTGGCCCAGTTGCCGGCCGAGACCAAAAATGCGCACAGCCACCGCGCCCGCGCCGCAGCGCAGATGCGCGAGCTGCTGCGCGCGCAGTGGCATCTTGACTGAGAGCACGATCCGCTTCGTCAAGCCGGGCGCGTTGCGCCTGGCCGCGATGCCGCCGCTGGCGCTGTACATCCACCTGCCCTGGTGCCTGAAGAAGTGCCCGTACTGCGACTTCAACTCGCATGAGAAGACGTCGCAGTTCGACGAGCAACGCTACATCGACGCACTGATTGCCGACCTCGAGGCATCGCTGCCGCTGGTCTGGGGCCGGCGTGTGCTGTCGGTGTTCATCGGCGGTGGCACACCCAGCCTGTTCAGCCCAGAAGCCATCGACCGCCTGCTGGCCGACATCCGCGCGCGGTTGCCGCTGGAGCCAGGCTGCGAGATCACGCTGGAAGCCAACCCCGGCACCTTCGAACGTGAACGCTTCCGTGCCTTCCGTGCCGCGGGCGTCACGCGGCTGTCGGTTGGCGTGCAGAGCTTCGACGACGCCGCGCTGCAGGCCGTGGGCCGTGTGCACGATGCCGCGCAGGCCCGTGCCGCCGTCGAAGAGGCGGCGAGCGCCTTCGACACCTTCAACATCGACCTGATGTATGCGCTGCCCGGCCAGACGCTGGCGGCGCTGCAGGCCGATCTGGACACGGCGCTGTCGTACCAGCCGCCGCACCTGTCGGTCTACCACCTGACGATGGAACCGAACACGGTGTTCGCGAGCCGGCCGCCGCAAGGCCTGCCCGACGACGACCTGGCCAGCGACATGCTGGACCTGATTGCCGAGCGCACCGCGGCAGCGGGCCTGTCGCGCTACGAGGTCTCGGCGTTTGCGCGGCCGGGCCACCGCTGCACACACAACCTGAACTACTGGCAGTTCGGCGACTACCTGGGGCTGGGCGCCGGCGCCCACGGCAAGCTGTCGTTTCCCGAGCGCATCCTGCGCCAGGCGCGCTGGCGCGAACCTGCGGCCTACATGGCCAAGGCACTGGCCGGCAACGCCGTGTCCAACGACACCGAGGTGGCGGCGTCGGACCTGCCGTTCGAGTTCATGCTCAACGTGCTGCGCCTGAAGGACGGCTTCGAGCGCACGCTGTTCGCCGAACGCACCGGCCTGCCTTCACGCAGCATCGATGCCGGCGTTGCACAGGCTTTGCAACGCGGCTTGCTCGAAGAGCGTGAAAGCGGCGTTCTGGCACCGACGGTGCGGGGTTTCGACTTCCTCAGCGACCTGCAGCAGATCTTCCTCAGATCGACAGCAGCTTGATGCCGGCGACGACAAGCAGCGCGGCAATGGCTGCGCGCAGCGCCTGCTCCGGCAGCCGGTGGCCGATCAGCGAACCGACGACGATGCCGGGCACCGAGCCGATCAGCAGCGTTCCGAGCAGCACCAGGTCGACGTTGCCCATCAGCAAATGGCCGGTGCCGGCGACGATGGTCAGCGGGATCGCATGCACGATGTCGGTGCCGACCAGGCGGCCCGGTGTCATGCGGAACGGGTAGAGGTAGACCAGCATCACGGCGCCCAGGGCGCCGGCGCCGATGGAGGTGAGGGTCACCAGCAGGCCGAGCACGGCGCCGGCCAGCACCGTCAGCGCCGGCTGTGCCCGCTTGAAGTCCACCGGCGAGACGGTGCGCAGCTTCAGGCCCACGGCCTGCGCGCGTTTCTTGAACACCATGGCCAGCGCCGTGAGCAGCAGCACCGTGCCCAGTGCCGTCATCAGCACGCTGCTGTTCAGCTTCGAGGCATGGCTGAAGTGCAGCCAGACCAGGGTGGCCACCGACGCCGGCAGGCTGCCCATGCACAGCCAGCGCAGCACTTCTTGTCGACGCTGCCCTTGCTGTGGTGCACCCAGCCGCCGACCATCTTCGTGATCGCGGCGAACCACAGGTCGGTGCCCACGGCCGAGGCCGGCGCCACGCCGAACAGCAGCACCAGGATGGGTGTCATCAAGGCGCCGCCACCGACGCCGGTGATGCCGACGACGGCACCGACGCCGAACCCTGCGATGGCGTTGATCCACCACTCCATGCCTGAACTCCCTCCGTGCCCGATGCTAAGCCGTGGCACCCGGCGCTTCGATCCCCTCGATCCGTTCGCCGAGTGCTTGCAGCGAACGTGCCAGCTCCTCGTGCAGCCAGTTGCGCAAGGCATGCAGCGGCGGCCAGTCGCCGATCTCGGGCGCGTAGGCCAGCCAGTAGGCGTCGGTGCGCTCGTCGGGCAGGGCCAGCGGCGACAGCCGCACCAGGCGGCCGTCGCGCAGCGCGTCGGCCGCCAGCAACTCGCGGCCCAGCGTGATGCCGATGCCTTGTTCGGCCGCCAGCAGCATCAAGCCCGCGTCGTTGAACGAGGCCACGGGGTTCACCGGCACGGCACAGCCGTCGAGCGCGAACCAGCGTTCCCAGAGCTTGGGTGCACCCAGCAGCGGCTCGTCGGCCAGCGCCGCGGTGCCACGCC
>JBASTF010000395.1:0-9374 GCA_049274755.1 Rubrivivax sp.
CCAGCCAGGCGCGCGCCGGCGCCAGGTCGACCGCCGGCAGGTACGTCTCGCAGAAGGCCAGCAGGGCCGGCGCCATCGCCTCCACCGTGTATTCGCCGGCAGCGGGCAGCAGGTCCTTGCCGTGCACCGTGGTCTGCAGATCCAGACGGCGCAGCGCCTGCAGCAGGTCTTTTTCGATGTACTCGGGGTAACCTTCTTCCAGCACCAGCACGGCCTGCTTGGCCGCGCAGAAGGCCGAGAGCTCGGCCGGCACCAGCGGATAGGTGACGTTCAGCACCAGCAGCGGCAGTTCGCTGGCGCCGAAGGCATCGGCCAGGCCCAGCAGTTGCAGCGCCCGCTGCAGCGCGTTGTACAGGCCACCTTGCACGACGATGCCGACATCGTTGCGCGGGCCGCCGAACACCTCGTTCAGCGCATGCGCCGCGATGTAGGCCTGCGCCGCCGGGATGCGCTGCTCGATCTTCAGCTTCTCGTGGCGGAAGGTCACCGGCGGGTGTGCCAGCCGCATGTAGTCGAAGCCCGCGGGCTCGGCGATCAGCTCGCGTGTCGACAGCGCCGGCGCGATGTTGTCCTTGGCGCTGAACTGGCCGCGCACATGGCAGGCGCGGATGCGCAACTCCATCACCGCCGGCATGTTGCTGGCTTCGCTGAGCGCAAACGCGTGTTCGACCAGCCGCACCATGTTCGCCAGGTCGGGCCGCGGGTCGAACAAGGCCAGCGTGCTCTTCAGCGCATAGGCGTGGGTGCGTTCCTGGATGACGCTGGCGCCTTCGCCATAGTCTTCGCCGACGACGATCAAGGCGCCGCCGACAACACCCGGCGACGCCAGGTTGGACAGTGCATCGGCCGCGACGTTGGTGCCGACGATGCTCTTCCAGGTGACGGCGCCGCGCAGCGGGTAGTGCAGCGAAGCGCCCAGCATCGCCGCGGCCGAGGCCTCGTTCGAGCAGGCTTCGACATGCACGCCCAGCGTGTCGAGGTAAGGCTTGGCCTGCACCATCACGTCCAGCAGGTGCGACACCGGCGCACCCTGGTAGCCGCCGATGTAGGCCACGCCCGACTGCAGCAAGGCCTTGGTGATGGCCAGGATGCCTTCACCATGGAAGGTGGCGCCAGACCCCAGCTGCAGTTGCTGGATCTGCTCGGTGAACTGCACTTCCACGGCTTGTCTCGGCCTTTGTGGGTTCGAGGAATCCGGCGACTGTAGGCAGCCGCACGCCATTCGTCCATGCGATGTTCTTTGTAAGTAGCATGCACTTCATGAATGTGCGCGACCTGGATCTCAACCTGCTGCATGTGTTCGCCGCCGTGCATGCGGCGCGCAGCGTCAGCCGCGCGGCCGATGTGCTGGGCTTGTCGCAGCCGGCCGTCAGCCATGCGCTGACACGGCTGCGGCTGGCGCTGCACGACCCGCTGTTCACCCGCGTGCCCGGCGGTGTGCGGCCCACGCCCAAGGCCGACCAGCTGGCACGCCAGGTCGAGGCCGCGCTGCAGCTGATCGACGTGGCCCTGCACGAAGCCGAACACTTCGACGCCGCGCGTTCACAGCGGCGTTTTGCCGTGCACATGAGCGACATCGGCGCCGACGAGTTCCTGCCGCTGCTGATGGCCGACATCGGCCGCCAGGCGCCAGGTGTGCGTGTCGAAGCACTGCAGCTGGCGCCCGATGCCATCGCGGCGGCGCTGGAAGAAGGCCGGCTGGACCTGGCCTTCGGCTACCTGCCCGGCCTGGTGGGCACCGAAAGTGCGCCGCTGCTGCAGGAGCGCTACGTCGTGCTGCTGCGGCGCGGCCACCCGGCCGGCCCGGTGCTGCGCGACCGCGCGGCGCTGGAGGCGCTGGACTTCATCCTCGTCGCCAGCCATGCCGAGCCGGCGCGTGCGCTGCACCTGCTGGGGCTGCAGCCCCGCATCCGGCTGACGCTGCCGCACTTCACCGTCGTGCCACCCATCCTGGCGGCCACCGACCTGGCCGTCATCATGCCGCTGCGCCCGGCGCTGCGTTTTGCCAGCCACCACGAACTGCAGGTCATCGAACCCGACCTGGGCCTGCCGGCCTTCACGGTGGCCATGCACTGGACCTGGCGCCAGGCCCACGACCCCGGGCACCGCTGGCTGCGCGACTGCGCATTGGCGATGCGCTTTGCGCCGATGCCGCGCCGGCGCGGCGCACGCTGAAGCCGCGGCCCCGATACTGCGGCCATGCACGACGACGCCCGCCCCATCAGCATCGCCCGCAGCGACCTCGAGGCCGCGGCGCGCCAGCAACTGCTGCCCGCCGATGGCGCCGACGCCTTGTGGCGCTTCCTGGCGCAGCGCCGGGCAGCCGATGTCAGCGGCCCGCGTTTCACGTTCACGCACACGCTGTACTACCTGGGCGGGCTGCTGGCCATCGGTGCCGCAACGCTGTTCATGACCGAAGGGTTCCAGCGGCTGGGGCCGTCGGCGCTGCTTGTCATCGCAATCGTCTATGCCGCGCTGTGTGTGGCGGCGGCACGCTGGCTGCACGGGCGGCAGCTGGAGGTGCCGGCCGGCATCCTGGCCACCCTGGCCGTGTGCCTGGCGCCGCTGGCCACCTGGGCGCTGCAGCACGCGCTGGGCCTGTGGCCCGATGGCGGGCCGGAGCGCTATGCGAGTTACCACACCCGCATCGACTGGCGCTGGCTGACGCTGGAATGGGTGACGCTGACCGCCGCCGCCGTGGCCTTGTGGGCGCTGCGTTACCCCTTCCTGAGCATGCCGCTGGCCGTCACGCTCTGGTACCTGGGCATGGACCTGGCGCGTTTGCTGCTGCTCATCGACAGCCCCGAGGCCTGGACCTTCTACCGCGACTTCTCGCTGTTCTACGGCCTGCTGATGCTGCTGCTGGCCTTCTGGGTGGACCAGCGCAGCCGCAGCCGCGATGCGCAAGCCCCCGGTTCACGCCGTGACTACGCGTTCTGGCTCTACCTGCTGGGCATGCTGAGTTTCTGGTGTGCGCTGAGCAGCCGTGAGTCCACCAGCGAACTGGCGAAGGCGGCCTATGCCGCGTTGAACCTGGGTTTCATCGCATTGGGCGCCGTGCTGCAGCGGCGTGTGTTCACCGTCTGCGGCGCGCTGGGTGTGGCCGGCTACCTGGGCTACCTCAGTGCCCGTGTGTTCAAGGACAGCCTGCTGTTCCCGGTGGCGCTCACCGCCATCGGCCTGGCCGTCATCGCTGCCGGCCTGTGGTGGCAGCAACACGAGGGCGAGGTGCGCGCCCTGCTGTGGCGCCGGCTGCCGCCGGCCTTGCGGGGCTGGCTGCCGGCACCGTAGCGCACGCCCCGCTCAGGCGCCGGCCGCCACCTCGTCGCCCCAGGGCAGCATCAGCGCCAGCAGCAGCAGTTGTTCGAACTCGGGCTCGAAGCGGTCGATGATGGCCTGCGGGTCGGGGCAGAGCTGTTCGTCGGTGATCAGCCCGAACTGCACGCCGCCACCGTAACTGAGGATGCTGACGCCGACACCGATGTCGCCCGAGGCCGGCACCCAGAACATGGTCTGGCGCAGCGTGGCGCCGCAGAACTTCAACGGCACGGCCGGGCCCGGCACATTGGTCATGACCGCGGTGGCCTTCTTCGCGAACATGCCGAGCACGGCGTCCTGCACCGGCTTCACGAACAGGCCGGTCAGCGCCAGCACGGCAAAGGCCAGCAGCGGCTGGTAACTGCCCTTCAGCTCGTTCATGCGGCGGCGCACGGCGTAGACACGCTCGATGGGGTTGGCAATGCCCACCGGCAGCACCAGCGGTGCCAGGCCGAAGCGGTTGCCCAGCTGCCAGGCCTTGTCCAGCGGGCGCAGGTTCACCGGCACCATGGCGCGGATCTCCTTGCCCTCGGGGTCGTCGCCCTGCTCGCGCAGCCAGCTGCCGATGGCACCGGCCACGCAGGACAGCAGCACATCGTTGACCGAGCAGTTCAACCCCTTGCCGATGATCTTCACCGCGTCCAGCGGCAGCGGTTCGCCCCAGGCCACACGTTTGCGGCCCACCGGCTTGCCCTTCAGCTTGGTCGGCGAATCGTCGGCCATCACGGCCAGCGCCGCCACGTCGCTGACCACCTGGTAGCCTGTGCGCGCCATCTCCAGCGAACCGACCAGGCCTTGCTGCGGATGCGACAACATCTCCATCGACTTCGCGACGCCGCCGCCGTACATGGCGATGGCCTTGACGGTGATGTCGGTCAGCGGCTTCAGCACCGCGTCGGCCAGCCAGTCGCCTTCGTGGGCGTCGTCGTTGGTCTTGCTGTTTTTGCTGCGGCGCTTCGGCGGGTCGGCGCCGCCGTCGGTGATGGACATCATCACCGAGATCAGCGCGATGCCGTCGCCGATGCAATGGTGCACACGGGCGATCAGCGCCGAGCCGCCTTCGTAGCCGTCGACCAGGTGGAACTGCCACAGCGGGTGCGCCGGGTCCAGCGCCGTCGTCGCGAGCTCGCCGCACAAGGCCTGCAGCGCAGCACGTTCGCTCTGGCCCTTGGCCGGCCGGACCTCGGCATGCACGACGTGGCGCTGGATGTCGAAGTCCTCGTCGGGCACCCAGCTGGCGCCCATCGTGTCGAGCTGGGCCTTCTGGCGGAAACGGTCGTACTTCAGCAGCTTGTCGGCGACACGGTCCTGCAGCGCCTGCAGCGTGATGCCCGGCGACAGCAGCCAGACACCGACGATCATCATCAGGTTGACGTCGTTGTCCATGCGCAGCCATGCCGTATCGACGCGCGACATGCGCTCGGCTTGGGACATCGGGGTTCTCCTCCTGGGCAACGGGTGCACGATGCTGGGTAACATCACCGCCGTCCATTCAGATTTTCACGCACGAAAGACCCGCCATGGCCGATCTGAAATCCACTTTCGAAGCCGCGGTTGCCGCCAGCAAGACACTGCCGGAAAAACCCGACAACATGACGCTGCTGAAGATCTACGCGCTGTACAAGCAGGCCACGGCCGGCGACGTGGAAGGCAAGCGCCCGGGCTTCACCGATCTGGTCGGGCGCGCCAAGTTCGACGCCTGGGCCGAGCTGAAGGGCAAAACCGGCGACGAGGCGATGCAGGCCTACGTGGACCTGATCGAGAGCCTGAAATAAGACTTCGCGCGTTCAGCGGTCATCGCGCCCACTGGAGCCGCGGCCGGGCGCACACCGGGCGAACATGAAGGCAGTCCTCATGTTCAGGCCCAGCAAGGCACGTACTCGGCGAACTTCTTGCCGCTGCCCGCGTCCTTGCGCTTGATGCGTCCGGCGTCGACAGCCTCGCCGACAAGGTTGGTGATCTGGTTGCGGTGCTTTTCATGCAGCTTGAAGCGCTGCCGCAGGCTGGTGTTCGTCAGCGTCTGGCTGGACACGTACTGCAGCACAGCGTGCTGGTAGCCGGCCTCGACACGTTCTCGCATCGACATCTCGGTGAACTTGCGCGGCGCGCTGAGCGTCACGCGGAAAGCGTTCTCCTGCGGCGCCAGCAGCAACGGCGGCAGGCCGAAGAGTTCGATCGCCTGCACGATCTTCTGGAAGCCTGTGCCGCGCTCTTCACAGATGCGAAAGCGGCGAAACGACGATGCCAGCTTTTCATTGCGTGACTCGGGTGTGGTGCCGATCAGCCGGTCGGGCTTCTTGCCGGGCAAGAGCGCTCCGGGGTTCGTCACCTCGATGCGATCGTCGTAGATCTCCACCATCGGCCCGGCGCCGGTGACGGTGAAGTCCTGGTGGATCAGTGCGTTGGCGAGCAACTCGCGCAGCGCGATCTCGGGGTACATCGCCACGTCGACCCGCAGCGACTGCTGGATGACTTCGGAATGTGGAAGCACCCGGTTGAGGTGGCCCACGAGTCCTTCAAAGCCCACCGCGTACCCACGCCGGCCCAAGTAAGTGATGTAGTGGCCGCGGCCATCGGGCAGCGTGATGCCCTCGTCGTTCAGCCAGGCCGCGAGGCTGTTGGGTTCCACCGGCAAAGGGCGCTGCAGCAGTGCGGCCACGGCCTCCAGATCCAGCAGGCGCTGCACATCGTCGAGGTTCAGCAGCGCCAAGGCCCGCAGGTCTTCCCAGCGCGGCGTGGCGCTGTTCAGCAGCGGCCCCGCCCACTTCCTGGCGCGAGGCCTTGCGTGTACTGCCGCCGGAGCGCACCCAGGTCTCTTCGACAGACTTGCCGCGGCGGTGCACGGGTTTCACAGCCTGCTCGGGCACGTGCACCAGCAGCAGCGTGCGGCCTTCGTAGTCCACCGCCGCGTGGTCGATGGCCAGCGGCGGCTCGACGGCATCGCGTCCCAGGTTGGCCAGCGTGTGGCGGTCTGCGCCACGACCGCGGCGTCGACGCCCATCGGAACGCCGGCGTTGTCGACGCCGAAAACCAGCGTGCCGCCGCTGCGGTGGTTGGCAAACGCCATCAGGTGCTCGGCCAGCCGATCCTTGTGGTCGGACAACTGCGCCTTCCAATCCAGTTCGTTCACCTCGTGCGGCAGCGGGCGCAGGCTCTCACCCAGGCATTGCAGCGCGACGCTGACCCAGCGTTTCGTCGCCATGTGATAGCAAGTGATTGATTCAACTGGTATTTTCAGGCAGTTCCGGTTTCGGCTGTGATAAGCCGGAGCCTCTGCTTCCTGTGGCCACCCTGGCCCATCGGATCTCGCGCCGTGTGATGCCAAGCCATTGATTCGACGACAGAAATCCTGGACTTCCAGATTGGCGTGTGAAGCGAGCCGGCAACCGATCTCCTGGTGAACGGGCCGTTTCGGCGCCGCCGCGCTGCCTACTTCTTCGCCTTCTTCGCCGGCGCGCTGCCCTTGGCCAGCAGCGCATCCAGGTTCTTCTGGATCTCGGCCTCGATGGTCTTGCTGAAGGGGCCGAGCAGGAAACCCAGCTTGGCGTTCAGGTCGAAGTGGTCGGCCGCGACGATGAGCCGGCCGTTGACGCCGCTGCGCGTGAATTCCACCGTGTCGCTGGTCTCGCCTTCGACCACGGTGCATTCCATGTCGAACTGCTGCTCGACCTGCTCGGCCCATTGCCAGGCGATCTTGCGCGCCTTGGCCAGGCCCAGGGCATGTTCGCGGCGGATCTTGATGTCGGGCACGGGAGTGTCTCCTCAGGATGTGGCGGCCAGTCTGGCGCGGCGCTGCGCTTTCGGCAAGGCGGCGAGTGTCTTCACCTCGGCGTAGAAACGCTGGAAGTTGTTGCCGCTGCGCTCGAACAGGCGCTCGAACTGCGGCACCAGTTCGTTGTACGCGGCCTGCACACCCAGCGCCGCGTTGTTGGCGCGTTCGAACCAGGCGTCATAGCCGGCGAAACCGTTCCAGCGTGTGGTTTTCAGCAGCGCATAGTCGCTGCGCATCTGCTCCATCAGCGCCTGCTTGCGCTGGCGCTTCTGGTCATCGGGCAGGGGGCTGTCGTACAAGGTCTTCAGCTGTTCGCGTGTGCGCTGCGTCAGCGCGCGGAAGTCTTCGCGGCGGGCCTCCAGCGCCGCGTACTCGGCTTTGGCCGCAGCACCGGCATGTTGTGCCAGCCAGCGCTGCACACCGATGCGCTCCACGGCGCCGGCAAAGGATTCGTTGAACGTGGTGTCGTCGGCCGCATAGGCCACCTGGTGCGCCAGCTCGTGGAAGATCAGCCGCGCCAATTCGCCCTCCGGCCATTGCACGAAGGTGTTCAGCAGCGGGTCGCCACCCAGCCAGTTGGTCCAGCCCAGCGTGCTGTAGGCCGGCACGCCGTAGACGCCGGCTTCCCAGCCCTGGCCCTTCAGCTCGGTGGCCAGCAGGTCGGCGTTGTCGCGCTGGAAGTAGCCGCGGTAGCCGACACAGCCCATCAGCGGGAAACACCAGGTCTTCAGCTGCAGCGAGAGTTCGGGCGCGGCAACGACGTTCCAGACGGCGGCGCTGCGCTGCAGGTCGGCATAGCCCCGGTAGCTGCGGTTGTCGGGCAACTGCAGTTCGGCGATGGCGAAGTCGCGCAGGCGCTGCGTCAGCTGCAGGCGTTCGCGCAGCGGCTGTGGCGTGGCCGGGTCGTCCAGCCAGTCGGCCACCGGGCGTGTGCGCTGCAGGACGTCCAGATGGCCGCCGACAGCCTGCGCGTAGTAGCCGACACTGCCCGCCGTGCTGCAGCCCGCCAGGCCGGCCGTGACCGCGACGGCTGCCAGCCCCCGCCAACGCAGCCGCATCAGAGTGGCGCCACCTCGACCAGGCAGTCGTAGAACGACGGCGCACGGCCGATGTCGGTGAGGCGCTGGTGCGTCAGCTCGTTGACGTTGGTGCCGTCGCGGCCCAGCTTGCGCCACCAGATGCCCAGGCCGTTGACGACACCCGGCCGTGCGCGTTCGTTCACCGCCGCGCGGCAGACATGGCGGCCGCGGTCGTTGAACACCGCCACCGTCGCGCCATCGGCAATGCCGCGTGCCGCCGCGTCCTGCGGGTGCAGTTCGAGCAGCGGTTCACCTTCGATGCTGCGCAGGCTCTTCACGTTGACGAAGGTGGAGTTCAGGAAATGGCGTGCCGGCGGCGAGATCATCGCCAGCGGGTACTTCGCCGCGAGTTCGGGTGCCGACTGCACACTTTCGTAGTTCGGCACATGGTCGGGCACACCCAGGCCCGGTGCGTCGACGATGGCCTTGCCGCTGGCCGTGGGGAAACCGCCCTCGGCAAACGGCGCGTCGGGCACCGGCAGCGCCGCCCAGCCCTGGGCCTGCAGGCGCTCGAAGGGCACGACGCCGGGTTTGTAGGCGCCACGCACCAGCGTCTCGTCGTCGTCGGCGAAGCAGGGTTCGGTGAAGCCCATGCGCTGCGCCAGCGCGCGGAACACCGCGGTGTTCGGCCGCGCCTGGCCTTGCGGCTCGATGGCCGGTTCGTTCAGCAGCGCGCTGGTGTGGCCATAGGCGCCGTGCACGTCCCAGTGTTCGAGCTGGGTCGTCGCCGGCAGCACGTAGTCGGCATGGTCGGCGGTGTCGGTCATGAAATGTTCCAGCACCACGGTGAACAAGTCCTCGCGGCGGAAGCCTGCGACGACCTTGCGGCTTTCCGGTGCCACCGCCACCGGGTTGCTGTTGTAGACGATGACGGCCTCGATCTTCGGTGTGGCCTGCAGCAGGTCGTCGCCGATCGTGCTCATGTTGATCGTGCGCGGGCTGCGGCCGGCCAGCAGGTCGGGCCGCTGCAGCCAGGCGTCGTCGCGTGCACTCTTGAACCAGCCCGAGGCCGACAGCAGCAGGCCGCCGCCGCGCTGGCGCCAGGCCCCCACCAGGCAGGGCAGCAGCGCAATCAGCCGCACCGCATTGCCGCCGCCGTGCACACGCTGCATGCCGTAGTTCAGGCGGATGGCAGCCGGCTGCGTCGTGCCGTAGTCGCGTGCCAGCGCGCGCACCTCGCCGGCCGTGATGCCGCAGACCGCGGC
>JBASTF010000396.1:0-7055 GCA_049274755.1 Rubrivivax sp.
GGCCGGCGCGAGGTGCTGCTGGAGCCCGGCCGCTCGCTGGTCGGCAACGCCGGCGTGCTGCTGATGGAAGTGCTGGTGCTGAAGCCCGGTGCGGAGAAGAACTTCTGCGTCGTCGACGCGGCGATGAACGACGTCATGCGCCCAGCGATGTACGAAGCCTGGATGGCGATCGAGGCCTGCGTGCTGCGGCCGGGCGCCGCCAGCACCTGGGACGTGGTCGGCCCGATCTGCGAATCCGGCGACTGGCTGGGCCGCGAGCGGGTGCTGGCGGTGCAGCCGGGCGACATGCTGGCGATGTTGTCGGCCGGCGCCTACGGCATGGCGATGGCCAGCAACTACAACACGCGGCCACGCGCCGCCGAGGTGATGGTCGACGGCGATCAGCTGCACCTGATCCGCGAACGCGAACAGGTCGCCGACCTGTTCGCGCGTGAACGCCTGATCCAGCCCTAGATCCGGCCTTCTTCCACCGCGTGGCAGGCCACGTGGATGCCCTGGAAGGTCTTCAGCGCCGGGCGCTCGCTGCTGCAGCGGGCGTTGGCATGTGGGCAGCGCGGGTGGAAGGCGCAGCCCGTCGGCGGATTCAGCGGGTTCGGCACCTCGCCCTGCACCGGCGTGCGCGCGCGGCCCGTCATGTGGATGTCCGGAATGGCGTCCAGCAGCATGCGGGTGTACGGGTGGCGCGGCCTGGCGAACAGCTCGCTCTTGTGCGAACGCTCGACCAGGCGGCCCAGGTACATCACACCCACTTCGTCGGCGACATGGCGCACCACGGCCAGGTTGTGGCTGATGAACAGATAGGTCAGGCCGCGCTCGCGCTGCAGGTCCTTCATGATGTTCAGCACCTGGGCCTGCACCGAGACGTCCAGCGCCGAGGTCGGTTCGTCGCAGACCAGGAACTCGGGCTGCGTGGCCAGTGCCCGCGCGATGCTGATGCGCTGGCGCTGGCCGCCGCTGAACTGGTGCGGGAACTTCTCGCAGTCGGCCGCCGCCAGGCCCACCTGCTGCAGCAGTGCGCTGACGCGGGCACGCATCTCGTCGGCACCCTGGGCCAGGCCGTGTTCGCGCAGCGGCTCGCCGACGATGTCCAGCACCTTCCAGCGCGGATTCAGGCTGGCATAGGGGTCCTGGAAGATCATCTGCATGCGCCGGCGCAGCGTGCGCAGTTCACCGGCCTTGCGTGCCGCGTCGGTGCCCTGGCCGTCGAACTTCACCGCACCGCGGGTCGGCTGGTACAGGCCGACCAGCAGCCGCGCCACCGTGCTCTTGCCGCAGCCGGATTCACCGACCAGGGCCAGCGTCTTGCCCTTCTCGATGGTGAAGGACACACCGTCGACGGCATGCACAAACTGCCGCGGCTTGCGCTCGACAACACGGTTCAGCCAGGGCGCGGAGACATCGAAGGTCTTCGCCAGATCGGTCACTTCGACAAGTGCGCTCATGCCGCCACCCCGTGCCCGGCCACCAGCCAGCAGGCGGCGCGTGTGGCGCCGGCCTGCAGCAGTTCGGGCCGCTCGTTGCGGCAGCGTTCGAACACTTTCGGACAACGCGGATTGAAGGCGCAGCCGCGCGGAATGGCATTCAGGCGCGGCATCGCACCGTCGATCTGCAGCAGGCGTTCGCGGTCTTCGTCCATGGCCGGGATGGAGCCCATCAGGCCCGCGGTGTACGGGTGCTGCGGGCGGTGGATGACGTCGGCCACCGGGCCGATCTCGGCGACGCGGCCGGCGTAGAGCACAGCCACGCGGTCGCAGGTTTCGGCGATGACGCCCATGTCGTGCGTGACCAGCATCACCGCTGCGCCATGCTCCTTGCACAGCCGCTTCAGCAGCGAAATGATCTGCGCCTGGATCGACACGTCCAGGGCCGTCGTCGGCTCGTCGGCGACGATGAGCTTGGGCTCGGCCGCCAGCGCCAGCGCGATGACGACCCGCTGGCGCATGCCGCCGCTGAACTGGTGCGGGTACTGGTCGATGCGCTGCTCGGCCGCCGGAATGCCGGTTTCCTGCAGCAGCCGGATGGCACGTGCACGTGCTTCCTCGGCACTGACACTGAGGTGGGTCTGGATCGTCTCGGTGAGCTGGCGGCCGATCGTGTACAGCGGGTTCAGCGAGGTCAGCGGGTCCTGGAAGATGGCGCCGATCTTGCGGCCGCGGATCGCCCGCATCTGCTCGTAGGGCAGGTTGTCGATGCGCTGGCCTTCGAGCACGATCTCGCCGCCGGCGATGCGACCCGGCGGCTCCAGCAGGCCGATGATGGCGGCACCGGTCAGCGACTTGCCGGCACCGGATTCGCCGACCACGCCCAGCACCTCACCGGGCGCGATGTCGAAGGAGATGTCGTCCAGCGCCAGCAGCGTGCCGCGGCGCGTCGGGAATTCCACCCGCAGGTGGCGAACTTCAAGCAAAGGGGCAACCATGTCAGCGCAGCCTCGGGTTCAGTGCATCGCGCAGCCAGTCGCCGAGCAGGTTCACGCTGAGTGCGATCAGCACCAGCATCACGCCGGGGAAGATGGTGATCCACCACTCGCCGGAAAACAGGAAATCGTTGCCAACGCGGATCAGCGTGCCCAGCGACGGTGAGGTCGGCGGCACGCCGACGCCCAGGAAGGACAGCGTGGCTTCGGTGAGGATGGCGGCCGCCACCTGGATGGTGGCCAGCACCAGCACCGGCCCCAGCACGTTGGGCAGCACATGCCGCACCATGATGCGGTAAGGCGCAACGCCGATGACACGGGCCGCCTGCACGTATTCCTTGTTGCGTTCGACCAGGGTCGAACCGCGCACCGTGCGTGCGTACTGCACCCAGCCGGTCAGCGAGATCGCGATGATCAGCACACCGAAGGCCAGCGTGTCGTGTGCATTCGGGAACAGCGCGCGGCCGACACCGTCGATCAGCAGCGCCACCAGGATGGACGGGAAGGACAGCATCACGTCACAGACACGCATGATGAAGGCGTCGACCTTGCCGCCGGCAAAACCCGACAGCAGGCCCAGGCCCACGCCGACCAGCAGCGACAGCAGCACCGAGGCCACGCCGACCAGCAGCGAGATGCGGGCGCCGTACATCAGCGCCGACAGGATGTCGCGGCCCTGGTCGTCGGTGCCGAGCAGGAACTTGGGTTTGCCCTCGTCCATCCAGGCCGGCGGCAGACGGGCGTCGCCCAGGTCCAGCGTCGCCAGGTCGAAGGGGTTGTGCGGCGCGACCCAGGGTGCAAACGCCGCGCAGAACACGCAGATGAAGGCGATGACCGCGGCGACGATGGCCATCGGCGAGCTCTTGAAGCTGTGCCAGACGTCACCGTCGAGAAAACGCGCCAGGCGGCCAGGCGCCGCAGGCGTGGTGGTGGTGGAAGAAGAAGTCGTGCTCATGTCAGTGGCCTCCCCCGGCAGGCTTCTCGATGCGCAGCCGCGGGTCGACGGCGAAGTACAGCAGGTCGACGGTGAGATTGATCAGCACGAAGATCAATGCGATCAGGCACAGGTAGGCCGCCATCACCGGGATGTCGGCGAACTGCACCGCCTGGATGAAGAGCAGGCCCATGCCGGGCCACTGGAACACCGTCTCGGTGATGATGGCAAAGGCGATCAACGAGCCCAGTTGCAGGCCGGTGATCGTGATCACCGGCACCAGCGTGTTCTTCAGCGCATGGCCGAAGTAGACGCTGCGGTTGTGCAGGCCACGGGCGCGTGCGAACTTGATGTAGTCGGCACGCAGCACCTCCAGCATCTCCGAACGCACCAGCCGCATGATCAGCGCCAGCTGGAACACCGACAGCGTCACCGCCGGCAGCAGCAAATGCTTCCAGCCGTCGAAGCTGAGGAAACCGGTGGTCCAGGCACCCAGCGTGACGACCTCGCCGCGGCCGAAACTCGGCAGCATCTTGAAGGTCACGGCAAAGATCAGGATCAGCAGGATGCCGATCAGGAAGGTCGGCAGCGACACCCCCAGCAGCGACAGCGTCATCATCAGCTGCGCCCCGAAACGGCCGCGCCGCAGCGCGGCATAGACACCGAGCGGAATGCCCACGAGCAGCGCGATGACGGCCGCCGTCAGCGACAGCTCCAGCGTTGCCGGGAACCGTTCGGCGATCAGCGCCGAGACCTTGCGGCCCTGGCGCAGGCTGAGCCCGAACTCGCCGCGCGCGGCGTTGCCGACGAAGTGCGTGAACTGCACGACAAAACTCTGGTCCAGGCCCAGGTCGCGCCGCAGCTGGTCCCGCTGCTCCTGGGTGGCGTCCTGGCCCAGCAAGTTGGTGACCGGGTCTCCGACATACTGGAACAGCATGAAGGCGATGAAGGCCACCGTGACCATCACGACGATGGCCTGCGCCAGGCGGCGAAGAATGAAAACGAGCATCGATGTTCTCGGGCAGCGAACCGCCACGACAAAAGTTGCGCATGATCCGCAATAAGCGTGCCGTGCGCAAAGGGGGAAGTCCTGAGGGCGGCTGCTCACCCGCCCATCCGGACGGCGCGGGGTTCAGTGAAAGGTGATCGGCCCGTACCAGGCTTCGGCACGCGACCCGGTGTTGTCGGTGTCCGTCATCACGGCCACCGCCTGCAGCGGCCCGGGGTCTTCGCCGAAGGCCAGGCGGAAGTCAGCCGCCAGATCGCGCCGGTGGTCGCGCCACTGGCGCAGGCCGCTGGCGCCGCTGTCGACGACGATCTTGCGCACCCGGTCGGAGCGTGGGTTGACGATCAGGCTGCCGACCGCGGCACGCCCGTCCCAGACGTACATCAGCGTGGCATAGGGCGGCCGTTCACCGGTCAGCGCTTCGGCCAGGTCGTACATCATGCGTGTGCGCATCGGCAGCCTGCCGGTGTCGCCGCCGAAGGCGAAAACCACGCGCACCGTGGCGTCCTCGCGCTCGATGTCGGCCACATGGGCCTCGGCCAGCGCCTGCGGCACCCACCACGAGAAGCTGACCTCGCCCAGCGGGGCCGGCGGCGACGTGAACTTGCGCCGCCACAGGCTGGCCGAGCGTTCGGACCGCGCGGCCACGCAGACACGGCCGTCCTTCATCGAGCGTGGTGTGTAGTCGGTGGCACGTTTGCCGGGCAGCAGCACGGCATGCCAGTCGTCAGGGCCGGGTGATGCAACGGGTGCAGCGCAACCCACCAGAGCCAACACCAGAGACCAGACAAGCCATCGCATCACAACCACCCCCCATCACCAGCAATCTGCTCATGAAAAAGGCCGCCCGAAGGCGGCCTCTGGCCTGACAGGGTTGCCGCCGGCGAGGGCGGCGGCCAGCATCAGAAGCTGTGGCGGACGCCGACCTCGTAGCCGGTCGACTTGAAGCCGCTGATCGTAGCAGCGCTCGGGCCCGACGTGCTGGCGGTGAAGCGCAGGGTAGCGTCGTTGTCCACCTGCGCGTAGTGCGCGTACAACGCGGTGCGCTTGGACAGGTCGTAGACATAGCCGAACGCGAGCTGCGTGACTTTCGGCGAAGTCGTCGCGGTCTTGAACTGCGACTCGCTGTAGGCCGCCTTGATGGTGCCCGCGCCAACCGGGACCGTCACGCCCATCAGCCAGCCGCTGTTCTTGAACGAGCCCTGCTCCGACGTCCTGTACTGGCCATAGGCCGTCAGGAAGCCGAGGTCGTAGGAGCCGCCGATGTTCCAGTCGGTCACATCGTCGATCATCGTCCCGCCCTTCTCGGTCACGCCATAGGCGAACGCCACGTTGACAGGGCCCGCACCGTAGCCGAGACGGCCACCGAAGAACTTGTTGCCAACAGCGCCTTCGCCAGCGGCAACCTGAACCTGCCCGTACAGCCCACCCATCGCCGGCAGGAAGTAGCCAACGGTGTTGTTGGCCCGCACCAGCGTCGTCGCACCAGTGCCTGCCTGTCCCCAGTTGTTCAGGGCAGAACCGACACCCAGCGTGCCGAACGGATCGAACACGGTCTGGTTCCAGAAGATCGGCGTGTAGTCGCGGCCGAGACGGACTTCACCGAAGCCACCCATCAGGCTGACCGTCGAGCGGCGCTGCCAAGTCATGCCGGAAGCGTTGCCGTTGTCCGCGGACAAGGCGCCTTCGATCCAGAAACCGGCACGCAGGCCACCGCCCAGATCCTCGACGCCACGGAAACCGAGACGGCTCGCGGCGTTGCCATCGGTGCTCAGCGACTTGATGGAACCCATCGATCCGTTTTTCACATCGCGCACGGACACGTCGACGATACCGAACAGGGTGACGGACGATTGGGCCGAAGCAGCACCGGCGAACGCGGTCAGCGCAGCCAGGGCGAGCAGAGATTTTTTCATTGCGACTATCTCCTAGGTTGAACAAGAGGTCCCGATCGGGGAGGTCACCCGGCGAGGGGCTGATCAGGCCAACCTCCTCATCGGAAGTTGGGCGTATTGCACCAGACACCCCAACCTATAGCAAACGAGCCTCCGACAAATAGCGATGAGTTGTTGCTCTAACACAACGAGCTCCGGGGCAACCCGTGGTCGGCTATCCTGGGCACTCCCATGAGCCCTGCCGTGAGCCCCATCGACCGCCTGCTGATCAGCGCCGACAACGCCTTGCGCACACTGTCCGGCGCGGTGCATGCAGCCCGCCCCAACCCGGCCGCTCAGATGCTGGATGGCGAACTGGACCCCGCCGCACGGCAACTGGCCGGCGCGCTGATGCGGGTGAACCATGTCGGCGAGGTTTGCGCCCAGGCGCTGTACCAGGCCCAGGCGCTGACGGCCCGCGATGCAGGCTTGCGTGATCGCATGGCCGCCGCGGCGCGCGAAGAAACCGACCACCTGGCCTGGACGCAGCAGCGCCTGACCGAGTTGGGCGACCGCCCGAGTTGGCTGAATCCGCTCTGGTACGCCGGAGCCTTTGCCATCGGCCTGGCTGCCGGCCGCGCCGGCGACCGCATCAGCCTGGGTTTTGTCGTCGAGACCGAGCGCCAGGTCGAACAACACCTGGCCGGCCATCTCGGCCGCCTGCCGGCCGCCGATCAGCGTTCACGCAGCATCGTCGCGCAGATGCAGGACGACGAGCGCCGGCATGCCGATGCCGCGCTGGACGCCGGCGCCGCCGCGCTGCCC
>JBASTF010000397.1:0-2380 GCA_049274755.1 Rubrivivax sp.
GCCTGGTACAGCGCCGCGAAGCGCCGCATCGTTCAGCGGTCGGCCGGCGGTTCGCGCACCACGGTCACCGGCACCGGGCTGTGCTGCAGCAAGGCCAGCGGCACGGCGCCGATCTTGTTGCCGCTGGCGCCCAGCACCACGGCGTTGCAGCCGTAGTTGTCGATCAGGTCCACCAGCACATGGCCGGGGTCGCCGCCGGCGACCTCGCTTTCCCATTCGGCAGCGGCGGCCTGCAGCAAGGCTTCGGCCGGTGCCAGCAGGTCGGCACCGGCGGCGCGGCGCACGTCGTCGAGCACGACGGGGTCGTGCGCCACGACCACCTCGTACAAGGACGGCGGCACCTGCACGTTGACCAGCACAAACTCGGCCTGCAGCCCCTGCGCCCGCAGCGCCAGCGCATGGCGCACGGCATGCAGCGAAGCCGGTGTGCCGTCGACCGGCAGCAGGATCTTCATCTTGATCTCCGTCATGTCGCGGTCCTCTAGGTTACCCGTAGACTGAATTCATGAGCATCCGCCATCTCGACGCCTTGTTCGACCCCGCCTCGGTGGCCGTGTTCGGCGCCTCGGACCGTGCTGCCAGCGTCGGCGCCACCGTCTGGCGCAACCTGCGCCATGGCGGCTATGGCGGCCGGCTGTATGCGGTGAATCCACGGCAGCCGGTGCTGGACGGCGTCGCCGCCTGTGCCGACGTGGCGGCCCTGCCCGAAGCGCCCGAACTGGCCGTCATCTGCACGCCGCCGGCCACGGTGCCGGGGCTGATCGCAGCACTCGGTGCACGTGGCACCCGGGCCGCCGTGGTGCTGACGGCGGGCTTCGACCAGGCGCTGAAGCAGGCCATGCTGGACGCGGCGCGGCCGCACCTGCTGCGCATCCTGGGGCCGAACTGCCTGGGGCTGCTGAACCCGCACATCGGGCTGAACGCCAGCTTCGCCCACATCGCCGCCAGGCCGGGCACGCTGGCCTTCGTCTCGCAGTCGGGTGCACTCGTCACCGGCCTGCTGGACTGGGCCGCCGGCCGCGGCATCGGCTTCTCGCGCTTCGTCTCGCTGGGTGAACACGCGGACGTCGACTTCGCCGACCTGCTGGACCATCTGGCCAACGACGCGCGCACCACCGCCATCCTGCTCTACATCGAAAGCATCGAGAACGCACGCAAGTTCCTCAGCGCCGCCCGCGCCGCGGCGCGCAACAAGCCGGTGCTGGTGGTGAAGGCCGGGCGCTCGGCCCAGGGCCAGAAGGCCGCGGCCTCGCACACCGGGGCGCTGGCGGCCTCGGACCTGGTGTTCGATGCCGCGATCCGCCGCGCCGGCATGCTGCGTGTGGACACGCTGGACGCGCTGTTCGTCGCTGCCGAGTTGCTGGCCCGGCACCGCGGCCTGCCGCAGGGCGACGAAGCGCAGCGCCTGTCGCGGCTGACGCTGCTGACCAACGGCGGCGGCGCCGGTGTGCTGGCGGCCGATGCGGCGGCAGCGGCCGGTGTTGAGCTGGACGCGCTGTCAGCGGCCACGCTGCAGGCGCTGCACGCCGTGCTGCCGGCCACCTGGTCGCAGGGCAACCCGGTGGACATCATCGGCGACGCACCGGTGCAGCGTTATGTCGATGCCGTGCGGGCGCTGGGGCCGGAGTGCGGCACGCTGCTGTTCATGCATGCACCCACCGCCATCGTGCCCAGCGCCGAGATCGCCCGGGCCTTGCTGCCGGCGCTGCAGGCCTCGCCGCTGCAGGCCCAGGCCTGCTGGCTGGGCGACGCCGCCGTGCACGACGCACGCCAGATCTTCCAGGCCGGCGGTGTGCCCACCTACGACACGCCCGAGCAGGCGGTGCAGGCCTTTGCGATGCTGCAGACCTACCGCCGCAACCAGGAGCAGCTGCTCGAAACGCCACCGGCCGGCCCGCCGCCGGTGTGGAACGCTGCCGCCGTGCGTGCGCCCATCGACGCCGCGCTGGCCCAGGGCCGCACGCTGTTGAGCGAACCCGAGGCCAAGGCCGTGCTCGCCGCCTGCGGCATCGCCGTGGCCGGCACCCACGAAGTGCCGCCCGATGCCGACGCCGCGGTGCAGGCAGCGCAGGCCATCGGCTACCCGGTGGCGCTGAAGATCCTGTCGCCGCAGATCAGCCACAAAAGCGATGTCGGCGGCGTGGCGCTGCACCTCGACGACGAAGCCGCGCTGCGGGCTGCTGCAACGGCGATGCTGGCGCGTGTGGCACGGCTGCGCCCCGATGCGCAACTGCAAGGCTTCAGCGTGCAGGCCATGGTGCGGCGGCCGCGTGCGCTGGAACTCATCGTCGGCGCGGCCCTGGACCCGCTGTTCGGCCCGGTGCTGCTGTTCGGTGCCGGCGGCACGGCGGTCGAGGTCGTGGCCGACCGTGCCGTGGCC
>JBASTF010000398.1:0-6762 GCA_049274755.1 Rubrivivax sp.
GCCGCGACTTGGTCGGCTGGCTGCGGCGAATGTGAGAACGATATGTGGAGTCAAACGGCCCTGGCAGGGTTCGCCAGCCAGGCAGGCGCGGCGTCACTCCACATATCAAAGAAGTCCACGTTCGGCCATCGACACCACCTGGCCGCGGCCGACGACCAGGTGGTCCAGCACACGCACGTCGACGAGCTGCAGCGCCGTCTTCAGCGTCTGCGTCAGGAACTCGTCGGCGCGCGAAGGTTCGGCCAGGCCCGAGGGGTGGTTGTGGGCAAAGATCAGCGCGCCGGCGTTCAGCTGCAGCGCCCGTTTCACGACTTCACGCGGGTAGACGCTGGTCTGCGTCAGCGTGCCGCGGAACATCTCCTCCATCGTCAGCAGCCGGTGCTGGCCGTCGAGGAAGAGCACGGCAAACACCTCCTGGTCGCGGCCGGCCAGCTGCAGCGCGACATAGTCCTTCACCTTCTGCGGCGCGTCGAACACAGGCGCCGCCCGCATCTGCTGCGCCAGTGCGCGGCGGGCCATCTCGGCCACCGCCAGCAGCTCGGCCCGTTTGGCCGGGCCCAGGCCCTTCACGGCCTGCAGCGTGGCCGGCGTGGCGGCCAGCAGGCCGGCAAAACCGCCGCAGCTGTCCAGCACCTGCTGTGCCAGCAGCAGCACGCTGTTGCCGTGGTAGCCGGTGCGCAGCAGCAGGGCCATCAGTTCGCCGTCGGCCAGCGCGCTGGCGCCGCGGGCCAGCAGCTTTTCGCGCGGGCGCTGGTCGGCGGGCAGGTCCTTGGGGGTCATGGCGGGTGAACAGCGGGCTCTTACAATGCGGGTTCAGTCTAGCCGCGCAAGCCGAACGCCGTGATCACCGTCCAGCCGGGGTCCTTCCTGACCCTGCACTACCGCCTCGCCGGGCCCGATGGCGCCGATGTCGTCAACACCTTCGACGACAAGCCGGCCACCTTGTCGCTGGGCGCCGGCCAGCTGGCCCCGGCCATCGAGGCGCAGCTGATCGGCCTGCCCGAAGGCGCGCGCCAGAGCTTCGACCTGCCGGCCGGTGCGGCCTTCGGCGAACGCAACCCCGAACTGCTGCAGCGTGTGAAGCTGAGCCTGCTGCACGAGCTGGGCGATGCCGATGCCGAGTACGGCGTCGGCGACGTCGTGCAGTTCCCCACGCCCGACGGTCAGGGCGCCTACGCCGGTGTGGTGCGCGAGGTCGGTGGCGACTGGCTGCTGTTCGACTTCAACCACCCGCTGGCCGGCCAGCCGGTGCGCTTCGAGGTGCATGTGGTGGGGGTGCTCTGAGATGCCGACCCACCTGCTCGAAGAAGTGCTGCTGGCCGAGCCGCGCGGTTTCTGCGCCGGCGTCGACCGCGCCATCGAGATCGTCGAACGGGCGCTGCTGCGTTTCGGCGCGCCGATCTACGTGCGCCACGAGATCGTGCACAACACCTTCGTCGTCAACGACCTGAAGGCCAAGGGCGCGATCTTCATCGAAGACCTGGCCGACGTGCCGCCCGGTGCCACGCTGGTGTTCAGCGCCCACGGCGTCAGCAAGGCCGTGCGTGTGGAAGCCGCGCGGCGCGGCTTCCAGGTCTTCGACGCCACCTGCCCGCTGGTGACCAAGGTGCATGTCGAGGTCGCGAAGCTGGCCAAGGAAGGCTACGAATTCGTGATGATCGGCCACAAGGGTCACCCCGAGGTCGAAGGCACGATGGGCCAGCTGAGCGACGGCATCTACCTCGTCGAAGAGGTGGCCGACGTGGCCCGTGTGCGGCCACGCACCGACAAGCTGGCCGTGGTGACGCAGACGACGCTGAGCGTGGACGACGCGGCCGAGATCCTGGCCGAGGTGAAACGCTGCTTCCCGCAGGTGCGGGAACCGAAGAAGCAGGACATCTGCTACGCCACGCAGAACCGCCAGGACGCGGTGAAGGTGCTGGCGCCGGCGGTCGACGTCGTCGTCGTCGTCGGCAGTCCCACCAGCAGCAACAGCAACCGCCTGCGTGAACTGGCCGAGCGCCTGGGAACGCCGGCGCACATGGTCGACAGTGCCGACGATCTGCAGCCGCAGTGGTTCGAAGGCCGCCGCCGTGTCGGCCTGACGGCCGGCGCCAGCGCCCCCGACATCCTGGTGCAGCAGGTCATCGCGCGGCTGCGTGCGCTGGGCGCCACGGCCATCCGCAAGATGGACGGCGTCGAGGAACATGTGCGCTTCCCGCTGCCGCGTGGCCTGGGCGACCGCAGCATGAGCGAGGTGGCGAGTTCGCGATCCTGACGCCGCGCGCTGACCGGTCCACGACGGCGACGCCTCATCGCAGGCGCCGCGCTGCTTCGAGATTCACGAGGAACACCCCATGCTCGACATCAACCTGCTGCGCCGCGACCTGCCCGGCGTGATCGCGCGGCTCGAAACACGCAAGACACCCCAGACCTTCCTGGACACCGCCCGCTACGGTGAACTGGAAGCCGAACGCAAGCGCATCCAGACCCGCACCGAAGAACTGCAGGCAAGGCGCAATGCGCTGAGCAAGCAGATCGGCCAGGCCAAGGGCAAGGGCGAGGACACCACGGCCGCGATGGCCGAGGTGGCCGGCGTCGCCGAGGAACTGAAGGCCGGCGCCGAACGCCTGGAGCAGCTGCAGGCCGAACTGCAGCAGATGCTGATGGCCTTGCCCAACCTGCCGCACGAGAGCGTGCCGGTGGGCGCCGACGAAACCGGCAACGTCGAGGCGCGGCGCTGGGGCACACCCCGCAGCTTCGACTTCACGCCGCGCGACCATGTCGACATCGGCGGCCCGCTGGGCCTGGACTTCGACACCGGCGCCAAGCTCTCGGGCTCGCGCTTCACCTTCCTGCGTGGCAGCGCGGCGCGGCTGCACCGGGCGCTCGCGCAGTTCATGCTCGACACGCAGACGCTGGAGCACGGCTACACCGAGTGCTACACGCCCTACATCGTCAACCGCGAGATCCTCGAAGGCACGGGCCAGCTGCCCAAGTTCAAGGAGGACATGTTCTGGGTGCTGCGCGGTGGTGACGAGGAACAGCGTGAGCAGTACCTGATCAGCACCTCGGAGATCAGCCTGACGAACACGGTGCGCGAGCAGATCCTCGACGCCACGCAACTGCCGGTCAGGCTGACGGCGCACAGCCCCTGTTTCCGTTCGGAAGCCGGCAGCGCCGGCCGCGACACACGCGGCATGATCCGCCAGCACCAGTTCGACAAGGTCGAGATGGTGCAGATCGTGCACCCGGACAAGAGCTACGAGGCGCTGGAGCAGATGGTGGGCCACGCCGAGGCCATCCTGCAGAAGCTGGAACTGCCCTACCGCGTGATGACGCTGTGCACCGGCGACATGGGCTTCGGCGCCACGAAGACCTACGACCTCGAGGTCTGGATTCCGGCGCAGGCCACCTACCGCGAGATCAGCTCGTGCAGCAACTGCGAGGCCTTCCAGGCGCGGCGCATGCAGGCGCGTTTCCGCACTGCCGGCGGCAAGCCCGAGCTCGTGCACACGCTGAACGGCTCGGGCCTGGCCGTGGGCCGCGCCCTGGTGGCAGTGCTGGAAAACCACCAGCAGGCCGACGGCTCGGTGCAGGTGCCGGCAGCGCTGCGGCCCTACCTCGGCGGGCTAGCAGTCTTGCGCTAGAATGCGCGGCTTCGCTGGCGGCGGCACCACCCGCAGCGAAGCTCGCGACACCATCGCGAGAGACACACCCTGGAGAGGTGGCAGAGTGGTCGAATGCACCGGATTCGAAATCCGGCGTACTGGTTCTCCAGTACCGAGGGTTCGAATCCCTCCCTCTCCGCCACCGTGTCGCCGCGACAGTTTCCGCCAGCGACACGATGCAGCCCGCGCCCCGCCCCGACAACGAAGCCCGCCGCCTGCAGCGCCTGCGTGAACTGCTGGTGCTGGACACGGCGCCGGAGCCGGTGTTCGACAACGTGGCCCGCATGGCGTCCGAGATCTGCGGTGTGCCGATTGCGCTGATCAGCCTGATCGATGCCGAGCGGCAGTGGTTCAAGGCCAATGTCGGCCTGCCCGGGGTCAACGAAACGGCGCGCGACGTGGCCTTCTGCGCCCACGCCATCCATGACGACGCCTTGTTCGAAGTGCCCGATGCCTTGCAGGACCGGCGTTTTGCCGACAACCCGCTGGTGGCCGGCGCGCCCGACATCCGCTTTTACGCCGGTGCGCCGCTGGTGCTGAGCGGCGGCGAACGCGTCGGCACACTGTGTGTCATCGACCGCCAGGCGCGCCGGCTGAGCAGCAGGCAGGCGCAGCAGCTGCGGGGGATGGCGCAGATCGCCGTGCAGGCGCTGGAGATGCGCCGCGGGCTGATCGACCGCGCGCTGGCCGTGCGCAGCACACACGAGGTGGAGCTGGCGAAGAGCGAGGCCCGCCACCGCGCCATCCTCGACGCGCAGAGCGAACTGGTGTCGCAGGCAAGGCCCAGTGGCTGCCTGGTCTACGTGAACCCGGCCTATGCACACCAGTTCGGGCGCACCGTCGGGTCCATCGTCGGCGACAACCTCTTCGACTACGTGGACCCTGCCGACCACGACGCGGTGCGCGAGCGCATCGACTGGGTGCTGGCCACCGGCGAGACGCTGATCGGCGAGAACCGCATGCACGACGCCGGCGGCGACGAGGTCTGGTTCGCATGGACCAACACACGCCAGGTCGACCCCGACGGCCACCCGCTGCTGCATTCGGTGGGCCGCGACATCAGCGCCCGCAAACGGGCCGAGAAGGCCTTGCGCGATAACGAGCAGTTCCTGCGCGACCTGACCGACAGCCTGCCGGTGCGCATCGCCCACGTCGATGCCGAACGCCGCTACCGCTTCGTGAACCGGCTGCACTGCGAACGCTTCGCGCTGCCGCGCGAGCAGATCCTGGGCCGCACACGCGCCGAACTGCTGGGCCAGGCCAGCCATGCCGAGGTCGAACGCCGCATCGACGCGGTGCTGGCCGGCACGCCGCAGGTCTTCGAGTTCGGCGAAATGGTCGACGGCCAGCCGCGTGTGCTGGAAAGCCGGCTCGTGCCGGCGCTGCGCGACGGCCGTGTGCAGGGCTTTTTCTCCACCAGCTTCGACATCACCGAACGCGCGGAGAACGCCCGTGAACTGCAGCGCCAGAGCTCGATCCTGAACACGGTCACCGAAGCCATCCCGGCCATCGTTTCGGTGGTCGACCGCGACCTGCGCTACCGCTTCGTCAACGCCGCGTTCGAACGCTGGCACGGCATGCCGCGAGAAGACATCCTGGGCCAGCCGGCGGGCCGCATCCTGCCGGCGGCCGATGTCGACCGCAGCCTGGCACGGGCCCAGCAGGCGCTGGCCGGCGAGCCGGCGCACTTCGAGCGCCACTATCCGGATCGCGAAGGCACGCCGCACCTGGCCGTCAGCTACGTGCCGATCCGCCTGGCCAATGGCAGCGTCGACGGCTTTGTCGGCATCGCGCAGGACATCACCCAGCACCGCCTGGAGCAGGCCCGCCTGCGCAAGCTGGCGCAGCGCGACCCGCTGACGGGGCTGCTGAACCGCGCCGGCTTCGCGGCCGAGATGGAGGCACGCATCGGCGCCGACGGCGGCCGTTCACTGGCCTTGCTGTACGTGGACCTCGACCATTTCAAGCCGGTGAACGACCGCCATGGTCACCCGGTCGGCGACCAGTTGCTGCAACTGGTGGCGCAGCGTTTCCAGGCCCTGGTGCGGCCCAGCGACGCCGTCGCGCGGCTGGGCGGCGACGAGTTTGCGCTGCTGCTGTCGGGTGTACGCTCGCAGGCCCATGCCGAGGCCGTGGCGCACAAGATCGTCGAAACGGCCTGCAGGCCGTTTGAAGTGGGCGCGCTGCAACTGCAGATCGGTGCCAGCGTCGGTGTGGCGTTTGCCGTGCACGCGGCTGGCGGTGCCCAGGGCCTGGTGGCGCGTGCCGACACGATGCTGTACCGCGCCAAGCAGGCGGGGCGCGGCCGTGTTGTCGGCGAGCCCGTGGCAGACGCAGGGGCGGCCTAAGGCCTGTGGCGCTGCGCCGGCCCCAGGCCGGTGTCGACACGCCAGATGCCTTCGTGCAGCGCCAGCGTGCGCACCAGCCGCGCACGTGTGTAGTAGACGTAGACGCCGCTGTCGTTGACGAAGTACTCGGGGTCCGAACGCCAGCGTGCCGGCGAGCCGGCGTCGGTGAGGCGGCGCAGCTCGGGCCGGGCCGGGTCGATGGACAGCAGGGCGATGTTGGACAGCGCGGCAGGTTTGTCGGTGTCGGCCATCGTCAGCACGATCCACGAGCGGCCGTTGTGCACGAAGGCCTCGGGCGAACCGGCGATGTAGGGCTGCTCGGCCGGCAGCGACAGCGACTGGAACTTGGTCCAGCGCAACACACCCTGGCCATCGGGCAGGCGGCGGTAGAAGTCGAAACGCAGGTCGTCGACGACGGCGAAGAACACGGCCTCGCCACCGAACTCCGGCGGGAAGAACATGAACTGCGCGCGTTTGTTGCCGGGGCCGGACGTGATCTGCTCGGTGCTGCCGGCGGCGGTGTCGTGCAGGAAGATCTGCTTCACCAGACCGTCGGGTGAACCGCTGAGCAGGATCTGGCTGGTGCCGGCCACCCAGCGCAGGCCCAGGCCGCGGTTGGAATCGCCCAGCGGCAGCGCCACCTCGGGCGCCGAGAAGTCGCCGATGCGCCACCACGACTGCGCGCGCGAGGCAGCGCCATAGCTGATGCGGGCCACCGGCTCGTCGCGCTGCTGCGAGCCCTTGGGCGCCACGCGGCCCAGGCC
>JBASTF010000399.1:0-4223 GCA_049274755.1 Rubrivivax sp.
GCTTCGGGGGGTGCGGCCGGCGGCACGGCCACCAGGGCCGGTGCCTGCGTGCGTGCCGGCGCGACTGCGCCGCTGCGCATCGCGTTGCGCCACTTCGCGGCGCTCATGCAGCCTTGCCCATGATGCCGCGCGGCCGGAAGGCCAGCACGCCGATGAGGATCAGGAAGGTGAAGACCACGCTGTAGGTCGGTGCATAGGCCAGGCCGTAGGTTTCGGCCAGGCCCAGGATGGCCGCGCCGATGGCGGCACCGACCACGCTGCCCATGCCGCCGACGATGACGACGATGAGGCTGGCCAGCAGCAGCCGCGTGTCTTCACCCGGCACCATCGAGAGCTCCACCGCGCCGACCACACCACCGAAGCCGGCCAGCCCCGCGCCCAGCGCAAAGGTGATGGCAAACACGCGGTTCACGTTGACGCCGGCGGCGGCCAGCATCGCGCGGTCGTCGACGCCGGCGCGGATCATCATGCCGACGCGGGTGCGGGCCAGCAGCCACCACAGCCCGATGCCGATGAGCACGCCGAAGCCCAGCAGGCTGAGCCGGAAGGCACCGTAGGCGTTGATCAGCGGAATGCCGCGGATGGGGCCTTGCAGCCATTCCGGCGCTTCCATCTGGTGCACCTGGCCGGTGAAGATCCACAGCAGCACGTCGGCGACGACGATGGACAGGCCGATGGTCACCAGCGTCTGCCGCAGGTCCTGGCCCTGCATGTGGCGCAGGATCAGCCACTGCATCAGCAGCCCGCCCAGCGCCGCGGCGGCAAAACCGGCCGCCAGCGCGATGACCCACCAGCCGGTTTTGGCGGCCACCACGTAGCCGACATAACCGCCCAGCAGGTACAGCGAACCGTGCGCGAGGTTGACGTTGCGCATCAGCCCGAACACCAGCGTGAAGCCGCTGGCGACGATGAAGTACAGCGAAGCCAGCGTCAGCCCGTTCAGCAGCGTGACGAAGTACAGCCGCGTGTTGTCGACGATGGCCCAGACCGAAAACACCAGCAGCGGCAGGCCGATCAGCAGCCAGGCGGCGAGCTGGGCACGCGACGACTTCACTGGACGACCCTCCGCGCTGCGCGCTCCGGGATGAGCGCTTGGGAACGGCCCGGCGCGCTCATGCAGCCCGCCCCCAGGCCCGCTGCGCGGCGATCTCGGGCATCTTCGCGAACACACCATCCTTCATCACGGCGAGGATGCGTTTGGGGTCGCGCAGGATGGAGAGGTTGGCCAGCGGGTCGCCATCGACCAGCAGCAGGTCGGCGAGGTAACCCTCCTTCACGACACCCAGCTCGTTGGGTTTCATCATGATCTGGCCACCGTACAGCGTGGCGCAGCGGATGGCCTCCATCGGCGTGAAGTTCAGGTACTTGACGAAAAACTCCAGGTCGCGGGCGTTGTTGCAATGCGGCGTGAATGCAAAACCGTAGTCGCCACCGGGCAGGATGCGGATGCCGCGTTTGTGCATCTTCTGCAGCGATTCCAGCGCCGCGTCCCATTCGATCTGGTAGCCCATGGCCTCGGCCTGGGCCCGTGTCACGCCGAAGGCCTCGGCTTCGTTCAGCATCGCGTAGAGGATGGCGATGCCAGGTGCGACGAAGACCCGCTCCTTCGCCGCCTCCAGCATGTCCAGCGTTTCGGTGTCGGTGAAGCTGGCGTGGTAGATCACGTCGATGCCGTGGCGCAGCGCCTGCTTCACGCTGTCGGCCGAACGTGCATGGGCCGTGCCGCGTTTGCCGCGGATGCGCACCTCTTCCATCGCGGCAGCCACCTCGGCATCGGTCATCCAGGTGGTGCCGGCCGGGCTTTGCGGCGTGAAGTTGTCGCCGGAGAGGTTCAGCTTGATCGAGTCGACGCCGTACTTCAGGAACAGGCGCACGGCCTTGCGCATGTCTTCGGCGCCGCAGACGTTGACGCCGAAGCTGAACTCGGGGAAGGGCAGGTGCGGCAGCGTTTCGTCACCCAGGCCGCCGAGCACGGTGATCTCCTGGCTGGCCGCCAGGTAGCGAGGCCCCGGGATCTGGCCGCTCTGGATGGCGTTGCGGATTACCACGTCCAGCCGCGGCTTGGCGCAGGCGGCGCCGACGCAGCTGGTCCAGCCGGCTTCGAGATAACGCCTGGCCACCTTGGCGCACCACAGCACATGCTCTTCGAGCGGCATCGTCTGGATCGCCGCCAGCGTCGCCGCGTCGTTCCACGAGAAATGTGTGTGGGCCTCGCACATGCCCGGCATCAGCGTCGCGCCGGCACCGTCGATGACGGTGGCGCCAGCCGGCGAGATCGCTGCCGTGCTGCGGCCCACCTGGCGGATGCGGTTGCCCTGCACCAGCACACTGCCCGCATACGGATTCGCGCCGCTGCCGTCGAGGATGCGGACGTTGGTGAACAGGGTGTCGGTCATCACGATCTCCTGATCAAGGTCATGCGCGGATCCGGCTTTGCCGGTCCGCTGCATGCGCCCCCTCGGGGGGCAGCGACCGAAGGGAGCGTGGGGGCTGCATCATGCGGCCCACCTCGTCGTGCGTGCGTTGCGCACCGGCGGTGCGCGGTGGAACTCCCCGTCCTTCATCACGGCCAGGATGCGTTCCCTGTCCTGCAGCACCGTGATGTCGGCCAGCGGGTCGCCGTCGACCAGCAGGATGTCGGCGAGGCAGCCTTCGCGGATGTAGCCGATCTGCTTGCCCATCTTCATCATCGGCCCGCCCCAGGCGGTGGCCGACAGCAGGGCTTCCATCGTGCTCATGCCCAGGTGCTTGACGAAGTACTCCAGGTCGCGTGCGTTGGTGCCGTGCGGCGTCCAGGCAAAGCCGTAGTCGCCACCGGGCAGGATGCGCACACCGCGTTTGCGCAGCGCCTTCATGCTCTCGATCGCGGCTTCCAGCTCCTGCGGGTAGCCCATCTTGGTGACCACATCGCGGGTCAGCCCGTATTCGCTGGCGTTGTTGCAGGTGCGGATCAGCCAGGCCAGACCGGGTGCGACGAAGGTCTCGAACTTCTTGGCTTCGAGCATGTCCAGCGCCTCTTCGTCGCAGAAGCTGGCGTGGTAGATCACCTCGATGCCCTGGCGCACACACTCCTTCACGCTCCAGGTGCTGCGGGCGTGCGCTGCCACGCGCTTGCCCCAGGCCTTGGCCTCCTGCACGCAGACGGCGATTTCTTCGGTGGTGAACTGGCTCATCTCGCTCGGCATGCCGGTGATGGACTCGCCGCTCAAGTTGATCTTCAGCGTGTCGACACCGTACTTCGCGAACATGCGCACGCAGCGCCGCATCTCGTGCGGGCCGCTGACCACGGCGCCGAACGCAAACTCGGGCTGCGGCAGGTGCGGCTGCGTCGTGTCGCCCAGGCCGCCCGGCACCGTGATCTCCTGGCTGGCGGCCAGGTAGCGCGGGCCGATGATGGTGCCGTCGTTGATGGCATTGCGGATCACCACGTCCAGCCGCGGCTTGGCCGCCGCTGCGCCGACGCAGGAGGTCCAGCCCATGTCGAGATAACGCTTCGCGACCTCGGCGCACCACAGGATGTGCTCTTCCGGCGGCATGCGCTGGATCGCGTCGAGGCTGGGCTGGTCGTTCCAGCTGAAGTGCGTGTGCGCCTCCACCATGCCTGGCATCAGGAAGGCACCGCCGCCGTCGATCGTCAGCGCCCCGGCCACCGGCTGCGAACGCTGGCCGTAGCCGGTTTTCACGACGCGGCTGATGTGCTTGCCCTGCACCAGCACGTCGCCGGTGAACGGGGCTTCGCCGCCACCGTCGAAAACGCGCACGTTGCTGAAGAGGACATTGCTCATCGTGTCAGCTCCTTTGGCCGGCCAGGAACTCGCGCAGCTCGCGCTGGCATTCCTCGGGCCGCTCCACCGGTGTCCAGTGGCCGCAGCGTGGCAGCACGGCGACACGCACGGCCGGTGCGCCGTGCAGCTTCTCGGCCATCAAGCGCACGGCCTGCGGCGGCGCCACCACGTCTTCGTCGCCGGTGACCAGCAGCACCGGGCAGGCGATGCGCTCGACGGCTGCCGCCGGGGCATCGGCCAGCGCGTCGCAGCTGCGGCCATAGACCTCGCCGTCCTGGCGCATCAGGCTTTCGCGCACATAGGCCAGGGCCAGCGGCAAACGGCTGCGTGTGTCGGCCGAGACCGAGGCGTTCAGCAGTGCCGCGGTGATCTCGTGCATGCCGGTGGCGCCGCTGCGCGCCTTCTCGGCGCGGGCGCGGATGGCCGTGCGTGCGGCGT
>JBASTF010000400.1:0-13218 GCA_049274755.1 Rubrivivax sp.
GCGCTGTCCTCGGCGGCTTCGCCGCTGGGCGGCAGGCTCAGCCGGAAACAGGCGCCCTGGGCGCGTGTTTCCAGCACCAGGTCGCCGCCATGGTCGCGTGCCAGGCTGCGCGACACAGCCAGGCCCAGGCCGGTGCCCAGGCCCTCGGCCTTGGTCGTGAAAAAGGGTTCGAAGATCGGCGCCTGCAGCGGCTGCGGCACACCGGGGCCGTTGTCCTGCACCCGCAGCCAGACCCGCGGTTCACGGCCGTCGCGCCGCGCCTCGACACCGGTGCTCAGCAGCACCTCGCGCGGGCCGTCGATGGCCGACAAGGCCTGCTGCGCGTTGACGATGAGGTTCAGCACGATCTGGCCGATCTGGTCGCCGTCGGCATTCACCGCCGGCAGCTGCGGCGCCAGCTGCTGCGTCAGCACGATGCCGTGGGTGCGCAGGCTGTACTGCAGCATCTCGGCCGCCGCCATCGCCAGCTCGTTCAGGCTCACCGGGTGGCGCTGCGCCGGCTTGCTGCGCGCCATGTTGAGGAAGCTGCGCACGATGCGGCCGCAGCGGTCGGCGGCTTCGCGGATGCTGCGTGCATCGTCGGCCAGCGGGCCGCCACCGGCTTTTTCCTCCAGCAGGCCGGCACGGCCCATCACGATGGACAACGGGTTGTTCAGCTCGTGCGCCACGCCGGCCAGCAGGCTGCCCATCGCCCCAAGTTTTTCGCTCTGGCGCAGCGCATCGCGCTGGCGCGCGATGACCTCGGCGGCACGCACACGGTCGCTGGTGTCGTTGATCGAGGCCGTGTAGTAGACCTGGCCGGCCACCGCCGTCTGCCACAGCACCATCTCGATCGGGAACTCGCTGCCGTCGGCACGCTGCGCATGCATCTCCAGGCGCTGGCCCAGCACACGCGGCGCGCCGCCGGCGGCCATGCGCGCCATGCCTTGTTCGTGGGCCATGCGGTGGCGCGGTGGAATCATCACCTCGGACACCGGCCGGCCGATGGCCTGGGCCCGCGGCACACCGAACATGGCTTCGGCCGCGGCGTTGAATTCGACGATGCGGCCCTGGCCGTCGCTGCTGATGATGGCAGCCAGCGCGTTGTCGACGATGGCAGCCTTCAGCAACTCGGCACGCTGCAAGGCCTGCACCTGGGTGCTGAGCTGCTGCGCCTGCTGCTGCTGTTCGGTGAGGTCGCGCGCAAAACCGATGACGGCCTGGATGGGCTGGCCCGGCACGGCGAACGGCAGCAGCCACTCCTCGGTGTAGCGCCGGCCGCGGCCGGCGTAATCGGTCCAGCCTTCCCAGTGCTGTTCCTCGCCGGCGAACAGGCGCTCGACGAAGGGCAGGTAACGCTGCTGCACGTCGGCACCGCGCACCTGGGCGATGGTCGCGCCGATCACCTGTTCGGCCGGCAGGCCCAGGTAGTGCAGCGCCGGCGTGTTGGCCCAGCGGTAGCGGTGTTCGCGGTCGATGACGACCACACGTGCCGGCACGCGGTCGAGCATCAGCGCCAGCAGGGCCGGGTCCAGCGGTGGCAACGGTGACAGCGGTGCCGTGTCGCCCATCGTTCAGGCGGCCGGCTGCAGCGCCAGCACGCGGTCGACCATCGTGCCGCTCTGGCCCAGGTAGTTGGCCGGCTCGCACAGTGCGGCCAGCTGCTCGCGGCTGACGTGGCGGGTGATCTGCTCCGTTTCACACAGCAGATCCAGCAGCGGGCGCTGCTGCTGCAGCGCTTCGCGGCAGAGGTCGTAGACCAGGTCGTGCGCGACTTCGCGGCCGATGAAGGGCCCCAGGCCCATCATCACCGCCTCGCTCATCACCAGGCCGTGGGTCATGGCCAGGTTGCGCCGCATCGCGGCGGTGTCGACCTCCAGCCCTTCGAGCACGGCGCGGCTCTGCTTCAGCGCGCCGGCCATCAGGCAGAAGGCCTCGGGCAGCACGATCCACTCGATCTCCCAGGGCCCGGTGCTGCGTTCGTGATCGGCCACCATCGCGTCCATCAGCGCCGCCGCATGCTGGCGCACGACGCTGATCGCGGCATGGATGTAGCAGCTGCTGATGGGGTTGCGCTTCTGCGGCATCGTGCTGCTGCTGCCGCGGCCATGGTGGAAGGGTTCGAAGACTTCGGCCACCTCGGTCTGCATCATCAGCTTCACGTCCATGCTGAGCTTGCCCAGCGTGCCGCCGACCAGGCCCAGGAAGGCACCGACCTCGGCGATGTTGTCGCGGATGGTGTGCCAGGCGATCACCGGCTGCGCCAGGCCCAGTTCGGCACACAGCCCGGCCTGCGTTTCCATCGCCCCGTTCTGCAGCGAGGCCAGCGTGCCGGCAGCACCAGCGAATTCACCGACCAGCACCCGTTCGCGCAGCTGGGCCAGGCGTTGCTGGTGGCGTTGCACGGCCGACAGCAGGCCGGCAATCTTGTAGCCGAAGGTCACAGGAATCGCCTGCTGCAGGTTGCTGCGGCCGATCACCGGCGTGTCACGGTGTTCGCGCGCCAGCTGGGCCAGCGCCGCGGCGATGGCTGTGAGCTCGGTGTCGACCAGGGCCAGCGCCTCGCGGATCTGCAGCACCGTCGCGGTGTCGGTGATGTCCTGCGTCGTCGCGCCCCAGTGGCAGTACTCGCCCAGGCCGTCGCGGCAGAGTTTGTTGAGCTGGCTGACGACACCGAGGATGGGGTAGCCGATGCGCTCGGTCTGCTGGCGCAGCAGGGCCAGGTCGATCTCTTCCAGCCGGCAGTGGCGCACGATCTCGTCGGCGGCTTCCTGCGGAATCAGCCCCAGCCGCCCCTGCACGACGGCCAGCGCACGTTCGATCTCCAGGTACTTGGCCGTGCGGTTCTCGTCGCTCCACACCTGGCGCATCGCGTCGCTGCTGAAGATGCCCTGGAAGATGCGGCTGTCGATGATGCTGGCGGCCATGGCGCGTGCCTCCTCAGGGAGCGATGTCGGTCTTGCGGCCCAGCAGCACGTCTTCGCAGACATGCAGCGAGGGCAGGCCGCCGGTGTGCAGGAACAGCACCTTCTCGCGCGGCTTCAGCAGGCCTTCACGCGCCAGGCCGATCAGGCCGGCCATGATCTTGCCGGTGTACACCGGGTCCAGCAGCAGGCCCTCGGTGCGCGCGGCCATCTGCACCGCTTCGACCATGCGGGCGTTCGGCAGCGAGTACTTGGGCTGCCAGTAGCCGCCGATGCTCTTCACGGCGTCGCGCGGCACCGTGCTGGCCGGCAGGCCCAGCAGTTCACAGACGGCCTGGGCTTCCTTCCACACCAGCGGCTCCTGGTCGGCCGGGTCGCGGCTGACGCCGATGCCGGTGACGGGCACGCGGATGTTGTTGCCCAGGAAACCTGCCAGCAGACCGCCATGGGTGCCCGAGCTGCCCGAGCCGACGACCACATGGTCGAAGCTCAGGCCTGCATCGAACCACTGCTGCTGCAGTTCCTGCGCGCAGGCCACGTAGCCCAGGCCACCGACGGCATTGCTGCCGCCGCCTGCGATGACGTAGCCCTTGCGGCCGGCGGCCTGCAGCTCGTCGGCGACGGCCTGCATCGCAGCCGCCATGTTGGTGCCCGCCGGCACGACGGTGATGGCCTCGACGCCCATCAGCCGGTACAGGAAGTGGTTGCCGCTGGCGTCCTCGCGGAAGCTGTTCGCGATGCGCTCTTCGATGACGAAGCGGCATTGCAGGCCTTCCTTCACCGCGGCCGACAGCGTGATGCGGCAGTGGTTGCTCTGCGGCGCGCCGCAGGTGATCAGTGTGTCGGCACCCTGCTGCAGCGCGTCGGCGACCAGGAACTCGAGCTTGCGCGTCTTGTTGCCGCCGGGGAACAGGCCCAGCATGTCGTCGCGCTTGACCCAGAGCTCGGGGCCCTGGCCCCCGGGGCAGGTGGCAGCCAGCGCGGCGCTCAGGCGCGGCAGCGGCTCGATGGGGGTGACGAAGTTCGTGTAGCGGCGGCGGGGGAAGCGGGACAGGTCCATGGCGATCGGCAGCTGGGAGCAGGGCTGCCGATCTTATGTCCCCGGTGCTTCAGAAGGTCTCGGTGTCGACCTCGCGTTCGCTCTGCGCGCCGTAGCGGTTGCCGGAGACGGTGTGCTGGTTCACCAGCGCTTCGGCCCGCTGCACGATGGCCGGCGGCAGCACGACGGCCGCGGCGCCGAGGTTGTCCTGCAGATGGGCCAGGCTGCGTGTGCCGGGAATCGGCACGATGCCGGGGTCCTTCTGCAGCAGCCAGGCCAGGGCCAGCTGCGCCGGGCTGCAGCCGGCTTCGGCGGCCAGCGCCGCAAAGCGCTGCGCCACCTGCAGGTTGGTGGCGTAGTGCGCCGGCTCGAAACGCGGCATGCCGCGGCGGATGTCCCTGGCGTCGAGCTGGGCGATGTCCGGCGGCTCGGCGGTCAGCACGCCACGCGCCACCGGGCTGAAGGCCACGAAGGTCGCGCCGATGGCGCGGCAGCAGTCCAGCACCGCGATCTCGGGGTTGCGCGTCCACAGCGAATACTCGGTCTGCACCGCGGCGATGGGGTGCACCGCATGGGCCTTGCGGATCGTCGCCGCCGAGACCTCGCTGAGGCCGATGCTGCGCACCTTGCCTTCGGCCACCAGGCGCGCCAGCGCGCCGACGCTGTCTTCGACCGGCACGCTCTTGTCCCAGCGGTGCAGGTAGTAGAGGTCGATGGCCTCGGTCTGCAGCCGCTGCAGGCTGTCTTCGCAGTTGCGGCGGATGGCCTCGGGCCTGCCGTCGATGACACGCTTGACGCCGTCGGGGAAGGCCACGCCCGCCATGCCACCCTTGCTGCACAGCACGATCTTCGAACGCTGCGCTTTCAGCACCCGCCCGACCAGGGTCTCGTTGGCGCCGAAGCCGTACAGCGCCGCGGTGTCGAACAGCGTCACGCCGGCGTCCAGCGCCGCCAGCAGCAGGCGTTCGGCGTCGGCCGGCGACGGTGGCGCGCCGTAGGCGTGGCTGAGGTTCATGCAGCCCAGGCCGATGGGCGCAACCTCGAAGGGGCCGATGCGGCGCGGCGATGCTGTTGTCGTCATGCCGCAGACGCTATCACGGCGCGGCGGCCGTCGTCAGCGCTCGCCGAAGGATCCGGAGACCGTCTTCTTCAGCGGCTTCGGCAGGATGTCCAGCGCGCGGCCGGTGCCGGTGGTCACCGGCAGCATCCGCGGTGCCACGGCTGGCTTCTCTCTTCAGCGAGCCGAACTCGGGGCTGGGCCTGGCAGCGAGCGCCGCATCAGGGCAGCAAAAACGCGCCATTTCGGCGCGTGCCGTTGTGTGCACCGGGTGAGCGGGCGGCTTCAGCGCAGCTGGGTTTCCAGCTGGTGCAGCACCTCGTAACAAGGCAGCACCTGGGCCACGCTGCCATTGGGTTCACGCTTGTCGCGGATGGCGGCGAAGAACTCGCGGTCCTGCAGCTCGATGCCGTTGGTCGAGACGTCCACCTGGCTGACGTCGATCTTCTCTTCCTTGCCGCTGAACAAGTCGTCGTAGCGCGCGATGTAGGTGCCGCTGTCGCCGATGTAGCGGAAGAAGGTGCCGAGCGGGCCGTCGTTGTTGAAGCTGAGGCTCAGCGTGCAGATGGCGCCGCTGGCGGCCTGCAGCTGGATGCTCATGTCCATCGCGATGCCCAGCGTCGGGTGGATGGGCCCCTGCACGGCGTTGGCCTTCACGATGGGGCTGCGTGCCTGGTAGGCGAACAAGTCCACCGTGTGCGCGGCGTGGTGCCACAGCAGGTGGTCGGTCCAGCTGCGCGCCTGACCCAGCGCATTCATGTTCGTGCGCCGGAAGAAATAGGTCTGCACATCCATCTGCTGGATGTTGAACTCACCGGCGACGATCTTCCTGCGCACCCACTGGTGGCTGGGGTTGAAGCGGCGCGTGTGGCCGCACATCGCGACGAGGCCGGTGTTCTCCTGCATCTGCACCACGCGGTAGGCGTCGCGCAGGCTGTCGGCCAGCGGAATCTCCACCTGCACGTGTTTGCCGGCCTTCATGCAGGCCACGGCCTGGGCGGCATGCATCTGTGTCGGCGTGCAGAGGATGACGGCGTCGACTTCCTGGATGGCCAGGCTGTCGGCGAGCTCGGTCGTCACGTGCTGGATGCCGTACTTGCTGGCCACTTCCTGCGTCTTCGCGAGGTCGCGGCTGATGAGGCTCACGACCTCGACGCCGTCGATCAGCTTGATCGCGTCGAGGTGTTTGATGCCGAAGGCGCCGGCACCGGCGAGGGCGACTTTGATCGTCATGTTTGGTTCTCCAGGATCAGGTGGCCGACGGCCGTGTTCGATGCGGGCACGTGGTAGAAGCGCTGCGCCACCTTGGGTGGCTTGTCGCTCATCGCGCCGCGTGCAATCAGCCACATCACGAGTTCGATGCCTTCGCTGCCGGCTTCGCGCACGTAGTCGATGTGCGGCAGCTCGGCCAGCTTGTCGGGCTCGGCGATCAAACGGTCCAGGAACCTGTTGTCCCAGTCCTTGTTGATGAGGCCGGCACGCGGGCCCTGCAGCTGGTGGCTCATGCCGCCGGTGCCCCAGATCTGCACCTTCAGCGGCTGGTCGTAGCTGTCCACGGCCTTGCGGATCGCACGGCCCAGGTTGTAGCAGCGGCGCCCGGAAGGCACGGGGTACTGCACGACGTTGACCGCAAACGGGATCACCGGGCAAGGCCAGGCGTCTGGCTGCCCGCACATCAGCGACAACGGCACCGTCAGCCCATGGTCCACGTCCATCTTGTTGACGATGGTGAGGTCGAAGTCGTCCTGGATCACACTTTGTGCGATGTGGCTGGCCAGGTCCGGGTGGCCGATGACCTTGGGCACCGGGCGCGGGCCCCAGCCTTCGTCGGCCGGCTGGTACTCGGCCGCCGTGCCGATTGCAAACGTAGGAATCATCTCCAGGCTGAAGGCCGTGGCGTGGTCGTTGAAGACCAGGAAGATGACGTCGGGCTTGTTGTCCTTCAGCCACTGCTTGCCGAACTCGTAGCCCTGAAACAGCGGCTGCCAGTAGGGCTCGGTGGTCTTGCCGAGGTCGAGCGCGGCGCCGATGGCCGGCACGTGGCTGGTGTAGACGGAGGCGGTGATCTTGGCCATCGTGGTCTTCAGAATCCGGGTTTTTCGGCCGTGCCTTGCGGCTGGTGCTGCGGCTGCGCGCTGCCGTCTTCGCCGGCATAGCGGTTGCCTTCGACCGAGCGGCCACCGGCGATCATCATGTCGCGGTACTCGAGTTCGGTCATGCCGGTCATGCTGCCGGCCATCTGCTGGAAACTCTTGCCGTGTGTGGCACCCAGCTTGGCCAGGAAGTAGATGTTGCCGCCTTCGCCGATGCAGCGGTTCAGGTCGCGCGCCAGCACGGCCTGCTTCTGCGCTTCGGTCATCGGCCATTCGTCGAGGTAGGCACGCTGGTCGGCCAGGAAACGCTGGCGGTTCTCGGCCTTCATCAGGCTCATGCAGAACTGGTTCAGCCAGTAGCCCTTGCGCGACTGCTCGGCGTCGAAGATCGTCGTGCCGGGCACGTCGAGATAGGGTTTGTTCAGCGACATCCTGGGGTCCTCAGCGGCTGCATTCGAAGCTGGCGGCCTGTGTGCTGTCGCCGCCCTTGTAGCGCGGCCACAGCGGCCATTCACACAGCGGGCGTGCACGCTGCACGGCAAACGGCGGCTTGGCGGATTGTTCGACCAGTTGCAGGCCGGCCGGCGCCTGGCCCCGTTCCACCCAGCCGACCAGGGCCGACAGGAAATCGGCATTCGCCGGGCCACCGGTGCCGACATGGTCGACACCCGGTGCGGTGTACAGGCGCGCGAAGCCGGCGGTCTTGTCGCGGCCCAGCTTCTGCTGCACCGCTTCGAAATACTGGATGCCGGCATACGGACTTTGTGCGTAGTCGGCCAGGTTCTCCAGCAGGATGAGCTTGCCGCCCCGCGCCTGGAAGGCCGAGAGGTCGGGGTTGGTTGCGTCCATCAGCGCCGAGACCTCGCGCAGCCGCGGCAGGTGGTCTTGCGGCTTGTAGCTCTTCAGGTCCGCGCCGGGGTTCTTGGCGTAGAAGTACTGGATGGCGCCGCCGCCGTAGAACCAGGCGATGCCGTTGCTCTGCTGCGGCGGGAAGGCCGGCGCGGCGCTGCCGGTCCACCAGGCCATCCAGCCACCGGTGGGGCCGTTGGCCGCCGTGCCTTCGCCGCTGGGGCCGCGACCGGGGTATTCACGCAGGCCGTTGGCGAGATCGAAGTCGAAACGCAGTGGTGAACCCAGCGTGCGCACGGCATTCACCTGGGCCGGCGTCAGGCAGTTGGCGCTGCTGCCGGTGCTGACGCCGGCGCTGCACTGCAGCTTGCTGACGTCAAAACGCGCGCGGCAGCCCACCGGGTCGGAGATCACGCCGTCGCCCAGGCCGTCGGCCGCGTCGAAGGCGGCCAGCACCGCGTCGTGCACCAGCTTCACCTGGGCCGGCGGCAGCCAACCGCCTTCGGTCAGCGCCAGGCCGTCGCGCAGGCCGGCATGCTGCAGGCCCGTCCAGTGCAGCACCGGCACACGGCTGAATATGCCGTCGAAAGCCTCGGGGTAACGCTGCGCCATCGTCACGCCTTCGCGGCCGCCTTCGGAGCTGCCGGCGAAGTACAGCTTGTCGGGCGCACGGCCGTAGGCCCGCTGCATCAGCGCCACCGACACGTCGCGCACCTTCTTGTACGAGGCATGGGCGAAGTTGAGCAAGGCCTCGTCGTTCAGCGCAAAGGCCTGCGGCGGCTGGCCGGGCTGGTTCTGGTGGCCGGAATCGGTGCCGACGGTGACATAACCCTGGGCCAGCGGCGACGGCAGTTCGTAGCGTGCGGCCGGCAGCAGCGACAGGCCGCTGATCAGCACACCGTTGAAACCACCACCGCCGTACTGCAGCGAACGCCCGTTCCACTGTGTCGGCAGGTTCACCTGGAACAGGATGGGCGGCGCCTGTGGGTCCAGCGGCGCGATGCGGCCCAGCACCTTGCAGTACGCGGGCATGGCCGGCGTGATGGTCGCAGCCGGCGTCGGGCCGCGTTCGGCCACGGCCAGCGCCGACGGCGCCACCAGCGTGGCCGAGTCGATGCTGGCGGCCCCGCTGGGCAGGCCGATGGCCGTGGCCGGGATGGCTGCAGCCAGTGCAGCACAGCCGGCAGCGGCGTTGTCCGGGCGCAGCGGCGCCTGCGTGCAGCCGGCGGCGAGCAGGGCGAGAGACAGACCGGGCAGCAGGACCTTCATGCCTTCACCTCTTCGGGCCAGTACAGGCGCATCGGGTTCGTCACCAGCAGCTTTTGCTGCAGCTCGGCCGTGCTTGCGATGTGCGGAATGAAGTCCACCAGCAGGCCGTCGTCGGGCATGTGGTTCTTCAGGTTGGGGTGCGGCCAGTCGGTGCCCCAGAGCACACGGTCGGGGAAGGTCTCGACGATGCGGCGTGCAAACGGCAGCACGTCGCGGTAGGCGTTCTGCTCGCCGTTCAGTGCCGGCGGGCCGCCGACGCTGAGGCGCTCCGGGCAGCTGACCTTGCTCCAGACGTTCGGGTACTCGCGCATGAACTTCACGAACAGCTCGAACTCGGGGCCGTCCACCGGCTTCGTCACGTCGGGCCGGCCCATGTGGTCGACGACCACCGTGGTCGGCAGCGCGGTGAAGAAGTCCCACAGCTCGGGCAGGTCCACGGCTTCGAAGTAGATCACCACATGCCAGCCCAGCGGAGCGATGCGCGCGGCAATCTCCATCAGTTCGTCCTTGGGCGTGAAGTCCACCAGGCGCTTGACGAAGTTGAAGCGCACGCCGCGCACGCCGGCGGCGTGCAGCTGCTGCAGTTCGGCATCGGAGATGCTGCGCCGCACCGTCGCGATGCCACGTGCCTTGCCGTTCGATGCGACGCAGGCATCGACCATCGCACGGTTGTCGGCGCCATGGCAGGTGGCCTGCACGACGACGTTGCGCGCAAAACCCAGGTGGTCGCGCAGCGCAAACAGCTGGGCTTTGCTGGCGTCGCAGGGCGTGTACTTGCGCTCGGGTGCAAACGGGAACTCGTCGCCGGGGCCGAACACGTGGCAGTGGGCGTCCACACTGCCTGGCGGCAGCTGGAACTTCGGCTTGCTGGGGCCGGCATACCAGTCCAGCCAGCCGGGGGTCTTCTCGAAAGCCATGTCGTTTGTCTCAGTCGTCTTTGTGGATGTGTTGCAGCAGGCGGTCTGCTTCCTGGCGCCAGTCCGCGCTGCGGGCAAAACCCGCTGTGCCGCGGGTGCCGAAGACACCGGCGTCGCCGAGGTCGGCGACAAAAGCCTGGCGTTCCGCGGTGCCTGCTGCCGACCAGGGCGTGAGCCCGGCTTCGCGCACGGTCTCGGCCACCTCGCGCACTTCCTCGCTGCGGCGGCGGCCATGTTCGATGGCACGCTGGAAGAAGTAGGCGCCTTGTTTCTCCCAGTCGATGCCGGGGAAGGTTTCGTGCAACGAAGCCAGCACGGCGTCTTCGACACCGTAGTGCCGCGCCGTCGTGAAGCTTTCGATGACCATGGCCTCCAGGCCCTTGATCATCACGCTGCGGCACATCTTCGTGGCGCTGGCCACGCCGAGCCTGTCGCTGTGGACCTTGGCGGCAAACCCCAGCCCGTCCAGCAGCGGCAGCAACGCCGCGGCGTCGGGCCCGCCCAGCAGCAGCGGCACTTTGATGCGGTAGGGTGGCACCGAGGTCATCACCGCGCCTTCGACATACCGTGCGCCGGCAGCGCTGACGGTGCCGGCGGCGCGGATCTTCGCGCCCGGCGAGGCCGAGTTGAAATCGAGGAAAAACGCGCCGCGGGCCAGCGCCGGTGCACAGGCTTCGGCCACAGGCACGGCCTGGCTGGCAGTGACGGCGCTGACGACGAGCTCGGCACCCTGCACCGCCTCGGCATGCGAAGCCGCCAGCCGCAGCCCGATGCCGGCCGCATGCTGGCGCAGGGTGTTGCCGGCCTCGACGGCCAGCTTCAGGTCGAAGGCCGCGAGCGTGTGGCCCTGCAGGTCCTCTGCCAGGATGCGGCCGACCTCGCCATAGCCGATCAGCGCGATCTTCATCGTGGCCGGTCGTTCAGTCGACGTAGCGCAGGCCGGCCTTGGCCAGCGGTTCGCGCATCTGGTACATGTCCAGGCCCAGCACGCCGCTGGCCAGCTTGGCGCGTTTGTCGCCTTCGTTGGCTTCGCGCGCGACGGCGGCTTCCAGCGTCTTCGCGGCGATCTCGCGCGGCACGCAGACCACACCGTCGTCGTCGGCCACGATGACGTCGCCCGGGGTCACGTAGGCACCGGCGCAGACCACGGGGATGTTCACCGAGCCGATGGTCGCCTTGATCGTGCCCTTGCTGCTGATGGCCTTGCTCCACACCGGGAAGCCCATCTCGGTGAGTGTCTTCACGTCGCGCACGCCGGCGTCGATGATCAACGCGCGTGCACCACGGGCCTGGAAGGACGTCGCCAGCAGGTCGCCGAAGTAACCATCGGTGCATTCGGCGGTGATGGCCGCGACGACGATGTCGCCAGGGCGGATCTGCTCGGCCACGACATGCATCATCCAGTTGTCGCCCGGGTGCAGCAGCACGGTGACGGCCGTGCCGCTGACCTGCGCACCGGCGTAGATGGGCCGCATGTACGGCTTCAGCAGGCCGACACGGCCCATGGCCTCGTGCACGGTGGCACTGCCCAGCTGGGCCAGCTGGTCGGCGATGTGCGCTTCGGTGCGCTGGATGTTGCGGTAGACGACACCGAGTTCGTACATGGTCACTTTCCTTGTTGCTTCAGCGCGGCGTCCAGCCGCGAAAACACGCGGCGCGCGTTGCCTTCGTAGATCTGCTGCTTCTGCGCGGCGCTCAGCTGCGTGCTGGCTTCGATGTAGCGCTTCGTGTCGTCGTAGTAGAAGCCGGTTTCGGGGTCGATGCCGCGCACGGCGCCGATCATCTCGCTGGCGAACAGGATGTTGTCCACCGGGATCACCTGGGTCAGCAGGTCGATGCCCGGCTGGTGGTAGACGCAGGTGTCGAAGAACACGTTGTTCAGCAGGTGGTCCTTCAGCAGCGGCTTCTTCATCTCCTGCGCCAGGCCACGGTAGCGGCCCCAGTGGTAGGGCGCAGCGCCACCGCCGTGCGGAATCAGGAACTTCAGCGTCGGGAAGTCCTTGAACAAATCGCCCTGGATCAGCTGCATGAAGGCCGTGGTGTCGGCATTGATGTAGTGCGCGCCGGTGGTGTGGAAACAGGCGTTGCAGCTGGTGCTGACGTGGATCATCGCCGGGATGTCGTACTCGACCATCTTCTCGTAGATGGGGTACCAGTGGCGGTCGGTCAGCGGCGGGCTGTTCCAGTGGCCGCCCGAGGGGTCGGGGTTCAGGTTGATCGCGACGTTGCCGTACTGCTCCACGCACTTCACCAGTTCGGGGATGCAGGTCTTGGGGTCCACGCCGGGGCTCTGCGGCAGCATCGCGGCCGGGATGAAGTGCGCCGGGAACAGCTGGCTGACGCGGAAGCAGAGTTCGTTGCAGATCGCAGCCCAGGTGCTGCTGACCTCGAAGTCGCCGATGTGGTGGGCCATGAAGCTGGCACGCGGGCTGAACACCGTGAGGTCGCTGCCGCGTTCCTTCATCTTCGCCAGCTGGTTCAGCTCGATCGACTCGCGCAACTCGTCGTCGCTGATCTTCAGGTCGGCGACCTTGGGCTTTTGCGCCGGGTCGGCAATGCCGGCGATCTGCTGGTTGCGCCAGGCCTCCAGCGCCTTCGGCGCCGTGGTGTAGTGGCCGTGAACGTCGATGATCATCGTCTTCCGTCTCCTCGCAAGATGGGGTCAGGCCGGTTCCATGCCGTGGCGACGCTTGGCGTCGGCGGCTTCGGCCGAATTCAGGAAGGCCAGCAGCGTGGCCACCGCCGGCGCCTGCGGCCCGGGACACAGGCCGGCCGAAAACGTCGTGATGAAAGCCATGTCCGGCGGCAGCAGGCCCAGCACCTCGATGCCAGGCACGTGCAGCAGTTCGCTGAGCTGCTGGAAGCCGAGCTCGACCTGGCCGTCGGCGACCAGCGAACCCACCGGCACACCGGGCGTGGCTTGCACAACGCGGCCGGGCGGCGTGTCACTCACGCCCCAGCTCGCAAACAGCTTGCTCAGGTGCACACCGCTGGGCCCGGTGGAGAAACCCACGCTGCGCGCCGCCAGCACGGCCTGGCGCACGGCGGCTTCGGAGCCGATGTCGGGCCGCGGCGCACCGGCGCGCACGGC
>JBASTF010000401.1:0-5671 GCA_049274755.1 Rubrivivax sp.
GTGCCGCACAGGCCGCAGCCGGTGCGGCCGGCCAGATTGCGCCGGCGCTCGCGCAGCCGCCAGGCACAGGCATTCGAGACGTCCAGGTGCACCTCGATGCCTTCGTCGACCTCGGTGACGTCGATGCCGCGCAGTTCGGCGCGGTCCTGCAACAGGCCTTCGGTGACGGCGAAGCCGAGCGCAAAGTCCTCCAGGTCGGCCGGCGTGGCCATCATCACGGTGTGCGAGATGCCGTTGAACACCAGGGCCACCGGCACTTCGTCAGCCAGCCAGTCGCTGGCCGGCGTCGAGCGGCCGCCCTTCATGGCCACGACCTCGCTGCTGCGGACGCCGCTGGGTGTGGCAAGGCCATGAACCATCAGGCGGCTCCGGCGTGCGGCGTCAGCACCACCGGAATGGCCTTGGACGTCGGCGTGCCGGCATCGATGGCCACGGCCGCCAGTGGCACCAGCGGGTTGGTCTCGGGGTAGTAGGCGGCCAGGTTGCCGCGCGGGATGTCGTAGGCCACCAGACGGAACCTGTCGGCACGGCGCTGCCGGCCGTCGTCCCACACGGTGTGCATGTCCACCCAGTCGCCGTCGGCCAGGCCCAGCGCGCGCAGATCCTCGGCGTGGATGAAGACCACGCGGCGCTGGCCGAACACACCGCGGTAGCGGTCGTCCATGCCGTAGATCGTGGTGTTGTACTGGTCGTGCGAGCGTGTGGTGCTCAGCGTGAAGACGATGGTGTCGCGCTGCTGTTCGCGCATCGCCCGGCGTGCGCGGTGCACCGGCGTGTCGCGGGGCACGGCGTGCGGGAAGAAGCCCGCCTTGTGCGTGGCTGTGTCCCACACCCGTTCAGCGGCGGTGTTGCGCAGGCGGAAACCGCCCGGCACGGCGACACGGGCGTTGAAGTCCTGGAAATCGTCGAACACGGCTTCGATCTTGTCGCGGATGCGGCTGTAGTCCTCGACCAGCCACAGCCAGGGCGTGCGGCTGCGCCCGCCCAGCGTGGCGGCTGCCAGGCGCGCGACGATGGCCGGCTCGGACAGCAGCTGCGCCGAGGCCGGCGGATTGATGCCCATCGAGAGGTGCACCATGCCCATCGAGTCTTCCACCGTCACGCCCTGCGGGCCGCCGGCCTGCAGGTCGATCTCGGTGCGGCCCAGGCAGGGCAGGATCAGCGCCTCGCGCCCGTGCACCACGTGGCTGCGGTTGAGCTTGGTCGTCACGTGCACCGTCAGGTTGCACTGGCGCAGGGCTTTCCAGGTGGCATGGGTGTCGGGCGCGGCTGCCGCGAAGTTGCCGCCCAGCGCGAAGAAGACCTTGCCCGTGCCTGCCAGCATCCGGTGGATGGCTTCGACGGTGTCGACGCCGTTGCGGCGCGGTGGTTCGAAGCCGAACACCTGCTGCAGCCGGTCCAGCAGCGCGGCCGGGGGCTTTTCCCAGATGCCCATCGTGCGGTCGCCCTGCACGTTGCTGTGGCCGCGCACCGGGCAGGCACCGGCGCCGGGCCGGCCGATGTTGCCGCGCATCAGCAGCAGGTTCAGCAGCATCTGGACCGTCGCCACCGCATGGGGATGCTGGGTGATGCCCATGCCCCAGCAGAAGATCGCACGCTTCGCGCCGATGTAGATGTCGGCAGCGGCGGCGATCTGCGTCTGCGACAGGCCCGATTCCTCGACCAGCAGGTCCCAGGACTCGGCACGCAGATCGTCGGCCAGGGCCTCGAAGCCGCAGGTGTGTTCGGCGATGAAGGCCTGGTCCAGCACGGCCTCGCCGGCGTCCTGCCGTTCGAGCAGGTGTTTCATCATGCCTTTGACGGCTGCGAAGTCGCCGCCCACGCGCAGCTGGACATAGTGCGAGCTGATGGGCGTGGAGCCCAGCGTCGCCATCTCGAACTTGTTCTGCGGGTCCTGGAAGCGTTCCAGCCCACGTTCGCGCAGCGGGTTGAAGCTGACGATGCGCGCGCCGCGTCTGGAGGCCTGGCGCAGTTCACCGAGCATGCGCGGGTGGTTGGTGCCCGGGTTCTGGCCGAAGATGAAGATGGCGTCGGCCAGCTCGAAGTCCTGCAGCGTCACCGTGCCCTTGCCGACGCCGATCTGCGGCCGCATGCCGCTGCCGCTGGGCTCGTGGCACATGTTGGAGCAGTCGGGGAAGTTGTTGGTGCCGTACTCGCGCACAAACAGCTGGTACAAAAAGGCGGCTTCGTTGCTGGCGCGGCCCGAGGTGTAGAAGATGGCCTGGTCGGGGTCGGGCAGGGCGTTGAGGTGGCGGGCCACCAGCGCCAACGCAGCGTCCCAGCCGATGGGCAGGTACTTGTCGCTGGCGCTGTCGTAGACCATGGGCTGCGTGAGCCGGCCCTGGTCTTCGAGCCAGAAGTCGCTTTGCGCCGCCAGTTCGGTGACGGTGTGGCGCTGGAACAGCGCCGGGCCGGCACGGCGGGCCGTGGCTTCGGCCGCCACGGCTTTGGCGCCGTTTTCGCAGAACTCGAAGCTCGAAACATGGTTGCGGTCGGGCCAGGCACAGCCCGGGCAGTCGAAACCATCGGGCTGGTTGGTGGCCAGCAGCGTCTTCGCCCCCTTCACCGCGATGTCGTGTCTGAGCAGCGTGTTCTTCACGCTGTTCAACGCAGCCCAGCCGCCGGCCGGGCCTTTGTAGAACTCGATCTTCTGCTCGTCCTGGTGTTGCATCGGCGCTCGGTGAGAATGCACGCGGTGTGTCGTGTGGGTGCCATGGTCCCGGTGAATCAGGTCGTGTGCAATATGAACAACAGGGCCCGGTGCAGTGGCAGTCGGCTGCATATGCGCGGGCAGCCATGAGGCGGGTGTCCATCCGCCCGGTCTGGACGATCCAGGACGTGGACGGCACGCCGCTGCCGGCGCGCCTGATCGAGTTGCTGGTGCAGGTGTCGGAACGCGGCAGCCTGCTGCTGGCCGCGCGAGCGCTGGGCATGTCCTACCGGCGTTCCTGGGACCTGGTGCGCCAGGGCGAGCAGATGTTCCAGGCGCCGCTGCTGCTGATGGCGCGGGGCCGCGGATCGACGCTCACCGAACTCGGTGCACGCATCGTCTGGGCCGACAAGCGTGTGAACGCGCGGCTCACGCCCTCGCTGGAGACGCTGGCCTCGGAACTGGAAGACGCCTTGCGTGGCCCGCTGAGCCAGGCGCCTTCGGCGCTGCGCATCCAGGCCAGCCACGGCTTTGCCATCGAGCGCCTGATCGAGCGCCTGTCCAGCGACGGCCTGCAGCTGGCGTTTTCCTACGCCAGCACGGCCGCTGCTGCAGCGGCGCTGCGCGAAGGCGATTGCGACATGGCCGGCCTGCACATCCCCATCGGCGCGATGGAGGCGATGGCGCTGGCGCACTACCGGCCCTGGCTGCAAGGCCAGGCGCTGACGCTGGTCGACATCGCCACGCGGCGCCTGGGCCTGATGGTGCGCCCGGGCAACCCGAAGGAGCTCTACAGCCTGAACGACCTGGCACGCAGCAACGTGCGCTTCATCAACCGCCAGCCCGGTTCCGGCACACGGCTGCTGCTGGAAGGGCTGCTGAAGGCCCAGGGCATTGCGCCGACGCAGATTGCCGGCTTCGAGCAGGGCGAATACACACACGCCGCGGTTGCCGCCCATGTGGCCAGCGGCATGGCCGACGTCGGCATCGGGCTCGAGCCGCCGGCGCGGCAGTTCAAGCTCGACTTCGTGCCCATCGCCAGCGAGCGCTACTTCCTGCTGTGCCGCGACGAGGTGGTGCAGAACCCGGCGCTGCAGACGGTGCTGTCGGCGCTGCGCGACCCGGCATTCCAGGCCGTGCTGGATGGCTTGCCGGGCTACAACCCGGCGGCAGCCGGCACGGTGGCAGCGCTGCGCGAGGTGTATCCGGTGCTGGCCGGGCCAGGCTGAATCGGGCGCGGGTGCTGGGCAGCCCGGGTGCTGAACCTCAGCCCGGGATGTCCGGCTCGACGAGGTTGGCCAGTTGCAGCAAGGACTCCTGCCAGCCGAGGTGGCACATCTCGAGCGGGATGGCGTCGGGGATGCCGGCCTGTGTCACGCGCAGTTCCGTGCCGCACAGCACTGGGGTCAGCTGGACCGTGACCTCGAGTGTGCCCGGCAGGTTCGGGTCGTCGAACTTGTCGGTGTAGCGCAGCCGCGTGTGCGGAACCAGTTCCAGGTACTCGCCGGAAAACGCGTGGCCGTTGCCGGTCGAGAAATTGTGGAAGGACATGCGGAAGCTGCCACCGACCCGCACGTCCATGTGCTGCACTTCGCAGGTGAAGCCATAGGGCGGAAGCCACTTGCGCATGGCGGCTGCTTCGGTGAAGGCGCGGTAGACCTTCTCCGGCTTGGCGCGCAGGACACGGTGGATGTGGATGCTGCGATCGTTCATGGCGAGGCCTCGTTGTTGGTGGCGCTGACGTTGGCAGGGCGGTCGACCAGGCTGCGGCCCGTTCCCATGCCCCATGCACACGACGAACGAAGGGGCGCTGGTTCGACATCCTGCAGAATCGATCCGTGCAAGCCGGGCCGTGCCGCCTGGCGGGTTGGATGCAAGGGCGCAGAGCGTGTCGAGATTTGTACCAGGAGCGACGGCGCTCGGGCTGCTGGCCATCCTGTTCTGGAGCACATCGGTCGGTGTCACACGCAGCACGGCCGAAGCGCTCGGCCCGACGGGGGCGCCGGCCGTGTTGTTCACGGTGTCCGCGCTGCTGCTGCTGCCCGGGCGGACGCCGCTGAACCTGATCCCCAGGGGCTACCTCTGGCTGGGCGGGCTGTTGTTCGTGGCCTACCAGCTTTGTTTCGTGCTGGCCCTGGGCCTGGCACGCAGCCGTGCCGAGGCCATCGAACTGGGCATGGTGAACTACCTGTGGCCTGGCCTCACGGTGCTGTGCTCGGTGGCTGCCGATCGTTTGCGGCCCAACTGGCAGGTGCTGGCGGGGCTGGGCCTGGCGCTTGTCGGCATCGCCACGGCGGCTTCTCCGGCCGACGGCTTGTCGCTGCTGCGCATCCTCGGCAACGCACGCGAGAACCCGCTGTGCTACGGCCTGGCGCTCGCCGCCGCCGTGGCGTGGGCGCTCTACAGCACCAGCACCAAACACCTGGCCCAGGGCCGGAGCGCGCTGTGGTACCACGTCGCGGCGAGTGCCTGCGCGTTCTGGCTGCTGCATCTGGCGCAGCCCGATCCACCGCGGATGGCGTTTTCGACCGGGGTTGTCTTCCTGGTGGGGCTGTCGGGCGCGGCCGTGACCCTGGCCTACGCCTGCTGGAACCGCGGCCTGCTGCACGGCAACATCCATCTGCTGGCGCTGGCGGCCAACACCACACCGCTGCTGGCCGCACTGTTTGCGTCCGCTCTGCTGCAAACCTCGCTGCCGCCGATCTTCTGGATCGGGGCCGCCCTGGTGGCTGTGGGCTCTGGCGTCGCTGGCCATGGCGCCAGAAAACTGGCGCGGCGGCGTTAGCGCCGCGCCACAAACAACAAGGGCCCCGAAGGGCCCTTGCTGCGACACAGGAGGAGAGACGGGGGGAGAGGTTTACTTCGCGGCGACGTGGCTGTTGACGGCGGCCAGACCGGCCAGGCGGATCTGCTCGGCTTGCGCGGGGGTCGGCACGGCAAGACGTTCGCCTTCGCTGATCAGGCCCAGCTTGCGGGCTTCGATCGCTTCGGCGAGCACCTGCGCACGCTGCAGGCCGGCCG
>JBASTF010000402.1:0-2465 GCA_049274755.1 Rubrivivax sp.
CTGTTGCGCCGCCAGCCAGGCGGCGGCGTCCGGGCCCGGCAGCGGCGGGCTGAACAAGTAGCCCTGCAGCTGGTCGCAGCCGGCTTCACGCGCCGCCGCGGCCTGGGCCTGCGTTTCCACGCCTTCGGCCACCACCTTCAGGTGCAGCGGCGCCGCCAGCGCGCAGACGGTGCGCACGACGGCGCGGGCCTCGGGCGCCGGCATCGGCTCGATCAGGCTGCGGTCGATCTTCACCGTGTGCAGCGGCAGCGAACGCAGCATGTTCAGCGACGAGAAGCCGACGCCGAAGTCGTCCAGCGCCACCTCGATGCCGGCTTCGCGCAGCGCGGCGATCTGCACATGGGCCTGCTCCATGTGGCGCACGGCGGCGGTTTCGGTGATCTCCAGCGACAAGGCATTCGGCGGCACACCGTGGCGCGCCAGCGTGCGCAGCACCAGCTCGGGGAAACCCGGCTCCAGCAACTGCAGCGGCGAGACGTTGACGGCCACCGGCAGCCAGGGCATGCCGCTGTTGCGCCAGATGGCCAGCTGGGCACAGGCCAGGGCCAGGATGTGGCGGCCCAGCGGCACGATGAGGCCGGTGTTTTCGGCCGCCGGGATGAAGTCCGAGGGCAGGATGGTCTCGTTGCCGTGCTGCCAGCGCACCAGGGCCTCGAAGCCCAGCGGCGCCAGCGTCTGCGCGTCGACCTTGGGCTGGTAGACCAGGTGGAACTGCTGCTGTTCGAGCCCGGCGCGCAGCGACTGCTCGGCATGCAGCAGCCGGCCCGAGCCATGTTCGAAACGCACCTCGGCACGCTGCTGCGAGGTGCCGGGCATGCGCTTGGCCTCGTGCATCGCGGCATTGGCGGCACGCAGCAGCGCGTCGGGTTCGCCGGCGGTTTCGGGGTGCAGCGCAATGCCCATCGAGACATCGAGGAAAAACTCGTGCTGCGGCAGCGTCAGCGGCTGCTGCAGCATGTCGCGCACCGAGTCGCACAGCGCAGCGGCCTGGGTTTCGGGGCTGTCGCCGCAGACCAGCAGCGCAAACTCGTCTTCGCCCAGGCGCATGACCTCGGCGCGTTCGGCCAGCCAGCGCGCCAGCGCCTCGGCCAGCGCCACCAGCACCTGGTCGCCGACGCTGGGGCCATGGGCTTCGTTGAACAGCGCAAAGCGGTCGACGTCGAGCACGATCAGCGCAAACGGCGTGCCGTCGCTGCACAGCATGCGCAGGCGCTGCAGCAGCGCGCTGCGGTTGGGCAGCCCGGTCAGCGCGTCGTGGGTGGCCTGGTGCAGCAGCTTGCTCAGCGCGCTCTGCTCGGCAGTGACGTCGGTGACGACGATCTGCTCGGCGGGCTCGCCGTCCCAGTCGATGCGCCAGGCTGAAAACCGCAGCTGCAGCTTGCTGCCGTCCAGGCGCAGGCGTTCACCGTCCCACTGCGCGTGTTCCAGTTCGCCGGCGAGGATGGCGCGGTGGCGTTCGCGCGCGGCGGCACGTTCGTTTTCGGGCATCGTCGTGTCGCGCCAGCGCCGGCTGTGTTCCTGCATGTCGTCGACGCCGTAGATGCGGTGCACCTCGGGGTTGGCGTAGAGCACGGTTTCGCCGCGCATCACGCCCACACCCTGGTGTGAACGTTCGGTCAGCTGGAAAAAGCGCTCGTGCAGCCGCTGCGCGCGTGCATTGCTGCGGGTGAACGCGGCGAACACCAGGGTCAGACCCAGCGCGACCCGCAGCGCCGTCGTCGCTGCGATCTGCTCTTCCAGCCAGTTGCGGCCGCCGACCGCGGTGATGAACTGCACCAGGCCGAGCAGCACCAGCAGCAGGCCCGACAGCCGCTCCGGCCCGTTGCGCGGGTGCAGCCAGATCGCCACCGCAAGCCCGGCCACCAGGTGCAGCGGCGCGTTCAGCACCTGGGCCCGTGTGCCCAGCACCAGCAGCGCACTGCCGTAGGCCAGGGCCAGCACCAGGACCAGCACCGCGGTCTGCCGCCGCGACACCGGCCGGCCCGACAGGTGCTGGCCGCCGACGACCAGCAGCGACAGATAGCCGGTCACCGAGCCGGTGATCAGCAGCCCGCCCAGCCCCTGCAAGGCCGCCGGCAGCTCGGGCCGCGTGAACAGCACATAGCCCGGCAGCCCGGCGCTCAGCAGCAGGAAGGCCAGGCCGAGATCACGCGAAAAGCGCTGTTCCTGGTCGCGCCGCCAAGCCCAGAGCAAGGCGACACCAACCATCAGGTTGACGGCAACACTGATCGCAAGCAGGGCAGACAACAGGAGGCAGGCCAGGAATGATGGCGACGGGGCAGCTTAGCCGGCGGCGGCAGGCGCGGCAATGCGGCCGCGCCCGCGACCTATCATGGCGCCGTGACAAACGACCCAACACGGCAGCCGCCGGGGAGCCTGCCCGCTGGCTGATGCCGCGCCTTCCCTGTCGCCGCTGACACGGCGCGCGACGCTGCCGGTGACGCTGTTCGTGCAGGCTGCGGCCT